>CAIRSO010000279.1 GCA_903881215.1 uncultured Bacteroidia bacterium | reverse complement strand
TTTCATCATCCTCAACATCCGCAGTCAAGATACTCACCGCCCATGTATAATCAAGATTCCTTGCCCAGATTTTAATGTACGAACCACCTTCAAATCGCCGAATTGAACCTAGTTTTTTTTCAACCTCAGCAGCTATATCATTTTCAGATGTGCCCTGTTTTTTAAGCTCCTTTTCGAGTTTTGTACGACATTCTTCGTAAAGTTTGCTGTTTTTCCTGATGCGGTCCTGTGATGTCTCCTCATTACGAATTGTTAATTTTATTTTAATTTGGATCTTGTAGCAGGCCTGTTTTCCACTTTCCGTTATTAGCTTGTACCGAATTTTGGAATGAACCTCATTTGGCGCGGAGGAAGAACATTGGATAACATCAACGTGCTCGGGCTTGCCCTGAGGATCAGGATGAAGACGGGAGAATCGTGGTGCATAACGCGGAACCATAGAATCTGTTTTAAGATCATACTCAGATTTAATCAACCAGTTCCAGCAGAGATGAGCTTCAAACCACCCGGCGCGCGGGATATCATCGACAACAAATCCCATGTTGTCTTTCATTGATTTTGTGTTGCCGATTTCAATGGGCTGCAAAAAGGACCAGATGTGAAGGTTAGGAAATGTGGTATAGTCGCCGTCAATAATAGGTTTATAGGTCTCGACTTCGATGATGACCCACTGCGAAACTTCTGAACAGATGATTCCATCTGCTTTCCCGTGCTTCAGAATCTCCTTTGCTTCCTGGATAACTTTTTGAGTTGCAACATTCGATTCATCGCTCGCTTGACTTGGAACATTTTGACCGGGCAAAGAGGTATTATTCGCAACACCTTGCTGGAGGTTCGGAGTGAAAACAGCTTTTTTAAGAGCCCCCACTTTTTCAATTTCTTTATAAGATGGACAATAGTATTTATCAGTGCTCCAATCGTTTTCAATTGAATCACTCCAGTAAATCTCAACTCGTTTCCAGCTCATATTGGGAGTATTTGTACGGGCGCCACCAGCAGGGGTTTTTAATGAAGTCATGGTTACTCTTTACAACTGTGTTTTCGGTTTATCTTTTGATGAGAACCCAAGATCCTTAAAGAGTGTGTCTTTTTCGGATTCAGTGTTTTCAGTATTCATATCTTTTCTTTCGGCATTTTCTGTTTGTTTAAAATCATTCGGATGAATATGCCGAACAGCTCCTATCTGGAAAGGCATACCTTCAATACCAATATTGATATCTCGGACATCAGGGATAAGGAATTTTAGGTCATCCTTGGTCTTGATGGACTTTTCGACAAGTATGCTACCCGTCTTCCTGTCGCTAACCTGCAATTTTCGTTCGGGATCAAAGTTCACCACCGGTTTACCATCTTCGCCATGGTGAGTGTAGCTGAACGGCACCCACGGATAGGCATAACGAAGGCCGCCAGTGTATTTGAAGGGATCAGCACCTTTGGCCTTAATTTTTTCGTCACCACTGGTCGAATCCCACTGTGGAATGTTAAGCACTGTTCCAGCTTTGAGTAAATCCGGATTATCGCCGATTGTATCTTTATTGATCTGGTAGAGATATTTCCAGGAGGGCATACCGAATTTACGGGCGATACTGCCGAGGTCTTCGTTGGGTTTGGTGGTATAGGTTTTCATTGTTGTATCATTTCTTTAATCTTCTCGCTGTTGCTTCTTTCTTAATCCTCGTGCTATTTTCTTTTCGAAGGGAATCCTCTTCCAAATCATTTTGTAAATTATATAATCTGTTTGCGCAATCCCATTCAGTGTATCTCCAGTAGATTTAATTTTGAACGTCGCGGCGCTAATCGACGTATCAACGACAACTATGGTACTGCAACTCTTCACATACATTGCAGAACAATCAAATAAATAGCTACTCCTGTTAGAATACTTTGCTGCAAAGTTTCCATCCTCGCATTGGATACTTAGCTCGTAGGGAACATTGAGATCGCCGTCGTATTTGCGTTTACCATCTCGGTCAAGCACCTCTAAAAGAGACCATGTCCCTATAAAATTTGAATATGGCAGTGAATCGGATACTGAAGCACTACATGCCTGTAGAAAAAAGAGAAAAAAAACATTTCACAATTGTCACTTTAATGTTTCCTTATCCTTGCCATTTTTCTTTACAGGTATATTTTTTTTGGCACTAAGTCTTGAAGATCGCCACTCAAAAAGCCGAACTCTTCCTAAGGCTACACCTTGCAGAGAATCGCCCAAAATTTTTGTATGATGTATTATTGAAAACGATTTGGGGTCCTTCGACGTCAAATCAGAAAAAGCTAAAATAAGATCGTTCCCCTTATTATCAAGCAATGTGCTAAATGAACCGTGCCGTCCAAATTGATCTATATAATTCGCCTTAATTTTTCCATTGTTGCAGATAATAATTAATGTGTCAGGGTAACTTGTTTCAGTACCTTCAGGACCGGGCTCGCCTTCCTCGACCTCTATCAAACGAGACACTTTCCATGTACCTACAAATGAATAAGCAGCCGAGTCACATTGTGCAGAAGATGTAAATGCTGCAACAATGGTAAATAAACTTACAAAAAGAAAAATCCGATCACATTTCCTTAACTTGATAGACAATAGTAGATTTGTCACCATTTATGTCCTTTTTAGTTAATTCGATTTTTTTTGCAGTCCAAAGCTGAACATAATCTGATTGTGAAAAATATTCATGACTGGAAATTTTTGATCCATCCCAAAGATCTAAATGTCCAGTTGCATCCCGTTTCTCATAGTACATCACTTCGCGTAATCCGAACAATTATCAAGACATGCCATTATAAGTTCCAGTTTGGCCAAATTCCATACCTTCTGATGTGCGACTATTGTTTTGGAAGTATAAAGCCCACCTTTGATTAATATTTGCTTGTAACGTCCCATTTCATTTGCTGTAGAAGTAAAATATTGATAGAATTGGTCCGAAAGTTGGACACCATTTGCTGCTGTCAACTTTTTTATATTTCTTATAGCAGTATTAATTTTATATGAGCCCTGAAGCCCCATTCGACTAATGCTGTCAACCTCTTTTAATGTATATTCAGCCTCTCTTAATGGATTCCAACAAATGAGATATTTCTGTGATTTCAGCAAAATTTGAAAATCATTGTTAAGAAAAGAAGTCTTAGTGCATCGATTGCATATTGTATCTAACGGGGGCAGGACAATTGAATCTGGCATTGAACTGGA
>CAIRSO010000278.1 GCA_903881215.1 uncultured Bacteroidia bacterium | reverse complement strand
TGCTAAACAATTTGATACAACAGAATGGAATGAGGAAGCCGATAAATTCTTTGCAAAAAATCCAATTATTGAGAAGGCTGAGAGCCCAAAGTATGAGGGCTCTTTTGACCCGAATAAGCCTTCAACTTCTGAGCTTATCAAATCTGGAATCCCGGCTGGACTGGCTGCGAGATGGGTAAAATACATTGAGAAAGGAGGGCATTTTAAAAATGAGGAAGAAGTAATGAAACTCTATGGAATGAATGATATTTTATACCAGGAGATCAGAGGCCACCTCAAAATTCCAAAGAGCAGTTTGCCAGATAAGCCAAAGGCTGATTTCCCCAGGCAATCAGCTAAAATGAACCCTATGACTGTCCCTAAAGATACTTTAAGAAGTAGGAAGTACCTGCAAGAGCGAATTATTGCAATGGTTGAACTCAACAAGGCAGATTCAGCCCAGCTCGAGGCTCTTCCGGGTATCGGTCCGGTACTTGCTTCAAGAATAATAAAGTACAGAAGATTACTTGGAGGCTTTTATGACGTCACACAGCTCAAAGAAATTTATGGAATGTCGGACGAGTTGTGGTTAAAGTTCTCGCCACATTTAATGGCAGATCCCTCAGGTATCACGAAGATCAATATTAATTTTCTTTCATTGGTAGAATTGGGAAGACATCCTTACATAGGTTTCCGCCAGGCGAAGAAAATTATAAAAGGGAGAGATGTAAAGGGAAAAATTGAGGGGAATGATGAGTTAGCCATCATTTTCACATCCGATTCACTTCAACATTTGCTTCCATACCTCTTGATTGGAGAGGATAATCCATGATTTTTTTTTGTTTTTAAGAAATTTATCGACAAATCTTGCAGTTATCTAGGAATATTTCTAAATTTGCGACCCGAAAAGACAAAGAACAAAGTAAAAATTTTATCGTATGATTGTTATTCCTATCAAAGACGGCGAGAACATTGAAAGAGCCTTAAAGCGTTTCAAAAGAAAATTTGAAAAGACAGGTGCTGTCAAAGAACTCCGTGGCCGTCAAGCCTTTGAAAAACCCTCTATTACTCGTCGTACAGAGATTAAGAAGGCCATTTACATTGAGCAATTGCAGCGTTCAGAAGATAATTGAGAATTTTAGACTTTAAATTGACATTTGAAGGATTTTTATTAGTAAATTCCTTCCGATTTCAATTTTCCTTTTGATGCAAAATCTTGGGCATTTTCTCAATTTTTTAAAATATGAAAAGCGGTATTCCCAACATACGGTAACTGCTTATGAGAAAGACCTCAACCAATTCATCCTTTTTGGCAGTGAAATGGTTGAGGATTTTTGTTTGGATGGGGTAGATCATCATTTGATCAGACAATGGGTGATCTCCTTAATGGATCAGGGAATGACGGTAGTTAGTGTCAAGCGGAAAATCTCAACATTGAGATCCCTATACAAGTTTATGTTGCGGGAAGGTTTGATGAAGAAAAATCCAACAGAATTGGTGATGGTTCCAAGAAGTGGAAAGAAATTACCTCAGTTTGTCCAGGAAAGTGAAATGAACAAACTATTGGACGTGTCCTATTTCTCGGACGATTTCACAGGCTTGCGTGACAAAGCTGTTTTGTCACTTTTCTATGGTACTGGGATGCGGCTTGCGGAGTTGATGGGAATAAAGTTGAATGATCTCCAGTTAAATGAGAGAGTTGTGAAAGTTCTGGGGAAAAGGAACAAGGAGCGCCTGATACCATTCCCGGCCGAAATTAGTGTAGATCTTGGCAAATACATCAACGTGAGAAATGAACTTTTCGGACATACAAATAGTTATCTTTTCATTACAGAAAAGGGAGATCAGGTATACGAAAAATTGCTCTACCGTATCGTTAGAAAATACCTTAGTTTGGTTACGACCATGGAAAAACGAAGTCCGCACATTCTCCGGCACAGTTATGCAACACATTTATTGAATCATGGAGCAGACCTGAATGCCATCAAAGAGCTACTTGGACATGCCAGTCTTGCCGCGACACAGGTTTACACGCATACTTCTTTTGAAAAACTTAAGAAAATTTACAACCAAGCTCATCCACGAGCGTAAAAGTAAAATAAACAACCCAGCTCAATCAAGGGCTTAAATTTAGAGGAGGAACAATTATGGATGTAAAAGTACAAACAGTTCATTTTAAAGCCGATCAAAAATTGATTGACTTTTGTGAAAAGCGCTTAAATAAACTGGATCAATTTTTTGACAGTGTCATTGGCGCGGAGGTTATGCTGAAACTCGAAAAAGACGAAGAGCGAGAAAATAAGGTGAGTGAAATCAAACTTTCCGTTCCTGCCAACGATCCTTTGTTTGCGAAAAAGCAGGCAAAAACTTTTGAAGAGGCCATTGATATGACTGTTGAAGCCTTAAAAAAACAGATGGAAAAATACAAAACTAAAACCAGTAACAAATAATTTGAAAAAAAGTCGGACGATTTGATTTTAAGAAAAAAAAATAGTTTAAATTTGCAAACCATTTTTGAAGAGTAAAATCGGAGAAAATGGTTTGCTCTTTGGAATTGATAATGTTCTTACAGCAATGGCGGAATTCCGTTAAAGAAAGATACCATTGCGATGGATCGGGGTCCCCGGGTTTCGGGATCTATCTGCTGGTGTAGCCTTCGTAGGTTAGAATCCTGCTCTCCTTATCTGAACGGGAAATATTATCTCAAAGGCATAGAAGGATGGGCAAAATAAGCGGGAGTAGCTCAGTTGATAGAGCATTAGCCTTCCAAGCTGAGGGTCGCGGGTTTGAGTCCCGTCTCCCGCTCCAGTTTGCTTTAATATTCTTAGTGAGCTACCACTAAGACTTGAATGGTTGTGAGTTTTACGCTTGCAGCCTATTGGTTTAAGAAGAGAAGATGAATTGAAATATATATCTAAAATTAAAAAAAATTATTATGGCTAAAGCACATTATGACAGGTCAAAACCCCATGTAAACATTGGGACTATCGGTCACGTTGACCACGGTAAGACAACTCTTACTTCTGCTATTACGATGGTATTGAATAAAAAAGGTCTTTGC
>CAIRSO010000277.1 GCA_903881215.1 uncultured Bacteroidia bacterium | reverse complement strand
GCTTCAATGTCTGTCGCCAGGGACATCACCGAGCGCAAACACGCGGAGCAAGCGCTGCATGAAAGCGAGGACAAATTCAAACACATTTTTGAATATTCAATAATTGGAAAATCAGTCACTCATTTTAACGGCGATATACATGTGAATAGGGCGGTCTGCAATTTGCTAGGCTATACATTCGAGGAAATGCAAAATAAAAAATGGCAGGAGATTACCCATCCCGACGATATTGAACTGACACAAAAGTATATTGATTCACTTGTTTCCGGCGAGAAAGAATCAGTGCGGTTCGACAAAAGGTATATTCATAAAAGTGGTATCATCGTTTGGGTAGATTTAAGTTCATCTATACGCCGCGATAGACAATACAAACCACTGTATCTTATGTCTGCAATGATTGATATTACTGATCGAAAACAGAATGATCAGATCAACGAAGGACGACTTCGTCTGATCACATATGCCGATGCGCATTCGACCGATGAGATTCTACGGGAGACATTAGATGAACTAGAGAATCTAACGAATAGCAAGATTGGCTTTTATCACTTTCTTGAAGCAGACCAAGAAACTCTCACACTTCAAAACTGGTCGTCACGGACACTGAAAGAAATGTGCACGGCAGAAGGTAAGCATACTCACTACCATATATCCAAAGCAGGTGTATGGGCAGATAGCATCCGTACGCACAGTCCCGTAATCCATAATGATTATGCTTCTCTTGCCGATAAGAAAGGTATGCCAGAGGGTCACGCAGAGGTTACCCGGGAACTGGTCGTTCCCGTATTTCGGAACAATAAAATTGTTGCGATCCTCGGTGTTGGTAATAAAATAGAAAATTATAACGAAAAGGATGTTGCGATTGTGTCAAAATTTGCAGACATGGCATGGGAAATCATTGAACGAAAAAAAACAGAGGAAGAATTACGTGAGAGCGAGGATAAATATCGCGGGGTGGTTGAAAATTCTCCCAACGCGATAGCAATGTATGTCGATGGAAAAATTGTTTTTGTCAATAACCAATGCGTTCAGTTAATGGCGGCAGCAAATAAAGAAGATTTGATCGGAAAATCTGTTATCCAATTTGTTCATCCGGATAATCGCGCAATGGTAATTGAGCGGATGAAACAATTGGCAATTGATGGAAAACCATTGCCGACTGCAGAAGAAAAATTTATCCGCTTAGATGGCACTTCTGTTGATGTTGAAGTAAGAGCAGTTCCAACAAACTATAAACAGAAACCTGCTGTTCAACTTATTGTGCAAGACATCACCGAACGCAAAAACAACGAACAAGCACTTCGCCAAGCACAAAAATTAGAAAGTATTGGAACGCTCGCCGGAGGAATAGCCCACGACTTCAATAATCTAATGAACGCAGTTCTGGGGCAGTCATCTATTGCACTCAACAAACTCCCCAAGGAAAGTCCGGCAGCAAACAATATACAGAAAGCGATAAAAGCAGGAGAGCGAGTTGCCGATCTTACGAAACAACTACTGGCATACTCCGGCAGAGGAAGATTTGTTATAGACGAGATCGATCTGAATAAATTGGTAAAAGAAAATGTTGCAATGCTCGAAGTATCAATCCCAAAAACTACACAGCTGCGCTATGAACTCGGAAACCCCTCGCCGCATATTATGGGAGATATCAGTCAGATACAGCAAGTGATCATGAATCTTATCATCAATGCGGGCGAAGCAATGGGTTCGCATCCGGGATTTATTACCATTCACACAAACAGGATTGAACTACCGGAAAATAACAGTGCGTATTCAAAATATTCCGTCACTCCAATAGCAGCAGGCAGTTATGCAATGTTACAAGTAAAAGATAACGGCAGCGGTATCAGCGAAGAAACGCTCGCTCGAATCTTTGATCCGTTCTTCACCACAAAGTTCACCGGCCGGGGACTCGGTCTTGCAGCAGTTCTTGGTATCATTAAAGGACATAAGGGAGGACTGCGTATTGAAAGTGAAGTAGGCAAAGGAACGATGTTCGAGATAATATGGCCATTAGTTGAAGCATCAACGATATCCAATATTACAGAGAAGAAGGAAATAGAGGTAAATGGAGAGGGGAAAACCATATTGGTTATTGATGATGAGTTCACAGTAATTGAATTAGTTAACGATGTTTTAAGTGAATCGAACTTCAAAGTGATGAGCGCATTAGATCCGATAAAAGGAATTGATTTATATCGCCAACATCATCAGACCATAACAATGGTTGTACTGGATTATTCAATGCCGCACATGGATGGCAAAGCAGCGTTTGAGAAACTGTTGGAGATCAATAAGGAAGTAAAAGTTCTACTGTGTTCGGGCTACACCGAAGAAGAAACGATGTCGGTATTTGGAATCGATAGACCGACAGGATTTTTCCATAAGCCATATATGCCGGATGCACTTTTAGAGCGGGTTGGAGAGATTGTTTCGAGAGATCGGTGAACGCAAGCTTTCATCCTTGAAAGTTGAATTTTAGTTCTGAAAAAAGAGTGTCCATATATGGGACCCAATAGGATCCCATCCATTAACCCCTTACAAGAGTTTCAAGAGTAGCTCAG
>CAIRSO010000276.1 GCA_903881215.1 uncultured Bacteroidia bacterium | reverse complement strand
TATCCACCAAGTAAACAACTAATATCTTTCAATAATAATTCTTTTGTTTCCCAATCAGGTATTTCAATATGTGTAAATCCGCCTTCATCATTTGCAGTCTTACTAACAACTGACTTAGGACAAATATAACCTAATAAAGCATACCTTTGAGGATATTGAGATTGTTAACGGTAAAAACGATCAAAGGCATACTGAACCTGCTGTCGTACAGCAAGAAACTGTTCACATAGCTGAGGTAATCAGCGAAATTCGGCCCACTTTAGAGGCTGAACATAAGGGTGAAAATCCTGAATTAGCCAGCAAGATTGTTTATTCGGGAACAACCGGCAAATATTGGTTGCTTAAAGTGCCTTACATTGGGGGAATTACTCCTAAATTAATGGACATCAAAGGTGTATACTGGAACAAAAGCCAAAAAGCCTTTTTTGTGCTTAGGCATATTAATGTTAAAATCAAAGTAGAAGTTTTGTTGGGTATTGGTGAAATTTTCCCACCTGACTATTTCAATTTGGCAGTGGATGTTTCGAACCGGAATACCATTATGGAGCTGAATGAGTACCCAACAGACAAGAAGTGGATGGTATTGAGCTGTCCGCCGATACCCTATTTGATCGAACAGGTAAGACGCTGGGAAGGAAGCAGATACAGTAAAGCAAATGGGGCCTACCTGCTTTCTGCCACTTCTGCCATGCTCGGAAATCTGCAAAAGCTGTCAGCCGAGTTGAATATCCCTATTCACAACAATCTTTCTGACAAATACATAAGCAAGTATAAGGCAACGAACAAAAAGGTATCACAGCTACAAAGTTTAAGGGAGAATTTGTTGAAACAAGTTCCGTTGTTGGCGCAGACCTATACGTTGGCGATGATAGATTATTTGCTGGCACAAAATTACAGTGCCAATACGGTACGCAATTACGTAAGTTCGTTTAATCTTTTCCTTCGCGTCAACCACTATCAGAGTCCGGATACCTTAACTGAAATGCAAATTATAAAACACCTGGCGGGGATGACTGAAAAGGGACTTTCACCATCTAGTCTGAATATGGTGATCAATGCCTTGCTCTATTATTTCAGGACGGTATTGAAGCTCAATGCGTTTGAGATCAGAATACCAAGACCACGTAAGGAGCATCATTTGCCAACTGTTCTGACGATGGAAGAGTGTTTTAGTATCTTCAACCATGTTGACAATCCAAAGCACAAGTTGCTATTGCTCATCGGGTATGGGGCTGGCTTGCGGCGCAGTGAAATTGTATCCCTTAAATGGGAGGATATTTTATTTGCGGAGCACAAGATCCACGTAAAGCAGACCAAGGGGAACAAGGACAGGATTGTGATGTTACCTTATTCGGTAGTGGCTTATCTGACAGACTACCGGGCGCTTTACCCCAGTGATGACTGGGTATTTGCGGGGCAGTACAAAGGAGAAGCCCTGAGTGCCAGAACGGTGCAGCAGGTCATGAAAAATGCAGTAACCAAGGCCGGACTTGAAAAGAGGGCCACAGTACATACGCTCAGGCATTCCTTTGCCACACATTTGCTCGAAAGCGGCACAGATGTTCGCTACATTCAGCAGTTATTGGGGCACCGCAGTATCAAGACCACGATGATTTATACCCACATCACACCAACAGCAGCAAGAAAAATTGTTAGTCCGCTGGACAATTTAGCGACCGGTAATTTTGGTGTCAAAAAAATTGAAAATAAGCGCTAAGAACTCCTGTTTTTTTCAAAAAAAGCTTTTATCTTCGTGATGACCTAACGCTAAATACTCTGTAGAAGATGAAGAATTGCCACCCATCGAAAACCATCCAACACCATAAAAATACTGTAATCATTCCGATACATACTAGTTAGTGCCAATACTACACGCTCCGATATTCAGTTCGTGTTTTACTTGGGCAATAGCTCGCTGGAGGCATTTCAGAAATAACCTTATTTAAGTTATCCAAAGCCTCTTGTAATTTAGTAGGCAATTCGCCTTCTGAATCTTCTGGCAATACATCTTCCCAATAGTCGATGTCTATTTGGCTAAATTCATTTGGTTCACAAAATACAAGCCTCAAATCTTTAGGGTCAATTTCTTCATCAGAACAATAATCTTCAATTTCGTCCGAATCTCTAAAGTATTTATCGACCAAATGTGAGTAAACTAAATCACCATTGTATTCTTTAAATTGTAGTTGGCTGTATCGTTCAATTTCAGCTTTAGTTCTGCATTCATCGCATTTCGTCCAGCCTTTAGTCATTAGTTTACCACACTCGCATTTTTTATGTGTGCAACTTGACCAGCGAGCCATGTGTTCGGAATCTGGATTATTACCATAAAATCGGTTATTTACATCAACCCAGCCTTTAATGTTTGCAACAAATATGGCTGCATTTTCGTCATCATAAATTATTTGTTTTTCAGTTTTCATATAATTGATTATTAGATTATTAAAAAAGTACTGGCACTAATAAATAGGACTTCATGTGGTCGGAACGACCTAGCATGAAGTCCCGGTTGCACAAGATCCCTTGCACAGACTCCATTTTCTATGTACTTATCAACTTTTTTTGTGACTATGCTGATTGGCTGAGCTAGCCTTTATCAGTGTTAATGAGGGTGGTTATTTCTAAACTTCCAACTACTTTTTTGGATCATTGCTCCATCAGACAGTTGATTCTCCAAATTTTCAGGGCATTTACCATATATTGGGCAATACAATCCCATTCCTGCATTTAGACAGGTTGTTAATGCATTAGAATTCAAATAGATAATTGTATATTTTGGTAAAGTACATTATCCGGCGAACGTATTCTGGGCAGTAATTCAATAGTATGCATGATTCCTGTTTTGCAATACGGACACTGATACCTGTCGAATCCGGTAATGCGCAAAATGCGTTCCTGTAAGGTTTCTTTGACTTTCGTCTCCGGCTTTTTAGCCTGCAATGGCCTAAGCTGATCCTTTTGCTTGCTGCTCAATATGCCGTAATACCTTATCTTTACGAAACGGGAAGGTAAGATATGCACGCAAAACCGTCGAAGAAACTCGACTCCCGATAGCTTTGTCAGCTTCTTCTTGCTGTTGTCTTTGTAGTCTTTGTACCAGAACGTGATACCAGATTCGTCGATATTCTGGATCCGTTGATTGCTGATGGCTATCCTGTGTGTATACTGCCCAAGATATTTCACTATTTGCTGCGCATTTCCCAAAGGTGGCTCGCAGTAAACTACCCAGGGTTTTTTCCACACCTCTTCAAGCAATGACTGATATTGCACTAATTGATTGCCTTGTTTGAGCTGCCGTTTGATCTTCTCGAGCAATTTGCCACGGAATACCACGCTTAGCATACGCACCGGATAAAGGTATTTGCCTTGTTTGGTAATGTGTTTCAAATTCCCCTTTACAGTTAGCCCGGCTGAGGGAACAATGCAATGAATATGGGGATGCAGGCTCAGGTTCTGTCCCCAGGTGTGCAACACGCAAATGGCTCCGCTTTCAACTCCATAGTGGCTGTAGCCAAAGCTCTGCAACACGCTCCAGACACACTCGAACATATTGCTGTAAAACCATTTGCTATCGAGTAAACATACCTGGTTCAATGCTTGGGGGACGGTAAACACCAAATGGAAGTATTTCACATCCATGGCATCACTAATCCGGTCGTCGACCCAAAGTGCCTGTTTGTTTGACTGGCATTTGGGACAATGGCGGTTACCGCAACTGTTGTAGCTGATCCTTTGTTTTGCGCAACAATCGCAAACATCTTTGTGTCCGCCCAGAGCCGATGTCCTGCATTTCTGCAAGGCATCGAGCGTACGCAGGGTAAAACTATTGGGCTGGCACTGCTCAATATATTGTAACCCAAACCGATCAATGATTTGGGAGACTTCAAACTGCGGACGCACTATTATTTCTGAGGGTACAATGTATCCAGCGGACTATGGGCAGCACCTGGTGTGAATTGGGCAACATGTAAATAGATCATAGTGGTGGTGATATGAGCATGGCCCAACAGCTCCTTGATGGTAACGATATTCACCCCATCTTCGAGCAAATGTGTCGCATAACTGTGGCGCAGCGAATGAAGGGAAACATCTTTACTGATATCTGTCTTTTTCAGACTTTCGCGTATGATCCAGCTCAGTCCTTTAACGCTGTAACGTCCGTCAGGCTCTTTGCCGTTAAACAGCCAGATATGCGGGTGTTCCGCCGTAATGTATTTTCCCAGTCCTTTGGCTATGTAATCAGACAATGGCACAATCCGGTCTTTCTTGTATTTGCTTTGCCGGATATGAATAGTCTTACGCTCAAAATCGATGTCTGAGAGTTTCAGGTTAATGGCCTCCTGCGAACGCAGTCCTGCCGAATAGATTAAAGTCAGCACGATGCGGTGCTTCAAAAGGGTGGGTGCATTAAACAACTGACGAAGCTCACTGCGGTTGAAAATCACAGGTAGTTTTATCTCTTTTCTCAACGATGGTAAACCTATGGCCCGCTTGTTTTGCCCAATATGACGAAAATAGTAACGCAGGCCATATACTGCGTGCTTGAAACTGCTGCGCGATGGAGATTTAGGCATTTGGGACAGGCCAGTAAGGTACTCGTTGATTTCTTCTTCCGAAATATCTTCTGGAAGACGGTTAAATTCCAGACAAACCAGGGCTATCCTACGCAGGTAGTTTTCCAGGGTACTTTGACTCCTGCCTCCAAGAATAGTTTGCTGTTTCATCTTGTGATACACTTTGTCGAAGCCAACAACCGTTTGCATAGCTCGCTCAAGAATCGTAAATTCACTCTTCTTTCTCATGGTACTGAACTTTAAAAATTAAGAAATTAGTTTTTAGGGAGTTCGTCCTCCCGTTCAGTACCATTTTAACTATATTTAATCAGATTAGCTATCCCACGAAGGTGGGATTTAGTGCAACATCAGCTACCCGTCACAATAATACCAGATTTTTGCAAATAACATCAAGATAAAACATTTGTCACTGCCTAAGACACTCCAGAGCTACCTACTAGTTTGGAAGTGCCACATGAAATAAGTCGGAAAAAAAGCCGGATAACTGCAACCCAAACCTATCAACAAACGTAAATATCTTTAACCATTAATATAATAAAGGACAACGTAAAATTTGAGAAAAGTAATCGTTTTGTCTTTTATTACATTAAATGGAGTAATGCAAGCACCTATTGGACCTGAGGAGGATACAACGGGTGGATTCAAATATGGCGGTTGGGTTGTGCCTTATTAAAACGAAACAGGGAATTGGAAACGCAAACTTTAGCATCAAGCATCAGACAAAAAATAACATTAAAAAACCAAAAGATATGGGAGAATTATTCCAAACAATTTTAGGAAGCTCGATAGTGACAACAATTTTCACTAGTGCTATTGCTTATTACTTTCATAAAAAGACTGAGCGAACCAATTCTGAGATTAAACGTGAATTTGATAGAATTTCACAAATACAGAACACTGACTTTGAATGGAAAAAACGGACAACAGAACTTCTTGGACAAGTTTACATTCACTTAAACCGATCTAGAATTGCTTTTGAAAACACTTATTCCAAACTTAAAGAGTATAATTCCATTTTTGAAGACGAAGTTGTTTACACTTCGAATAAAAAAATTCGTGATATCCTCTTGGAAAATGGAAATTATTTGCCCCCTGAGTTGCTGGACGAAGCATCTAAATTGATTGAACATTATGACGCCTGGCTTATTAAATATCAGAAAACCAGAAAAGTTAATAAGGATACAACAACAATTCATATTTATGTAGGACCAGACGGGTTTAAATTTCCCAGAATGGCAGAAGGAATGTTTAAAGCAAAGTATGAAGAAATGTTTCAGGAAATTAGAAAGATAATACCTTAAAACAAATGGTTGCTAATGAAGGTTATACTGAAATAGTAATACAAGAATAATGAGAAAACTAAAACTTCAGGTACAAATGACTGTTGATGGGTTCATTTCAGGACAAAATGGAAAAATGGACTGGTTGTGTATGGTGG
>CAIRSO010000275.1 GCA_903881215.1 uncultured Bacteroidia bacterium | reverse complement strand
GTTGCAGACAAATGCCTCTCTCAAACAGGCAATTTGGCAACCGGATCCGTCGACATAGAAAGGTTATCTGGAATTAAAAGCTACATCAGTTTGGACGACTGCCTTGAATTCGAAGAGTTGGATGCTGTGCACATCTGCCTGCACACTGATCTCCATTACGAAATGACAAGAAAGGTTTTGATGCATGGGAAGCACGTTTTCTTAGAAAAACCTTTTTGTTTAAACATGAAGCAGGCCGAAGAGTTGATAAGATTATCCAGGGAGAAGGAAAAAATCCTGATGGTTGGTCACGTCGTTCGTTTTATGCCGCCTTATCAAAAATTGAAAATGCTGATAGATACTGGTAAATATGGGAAACTTAAGTTTTTGTCCATGTCAAGATTTTCAGGTGTTCCTTCCTGGGGCGAGTGGATAGATCGCAGAGTCTCTTATGGATCATCAGGCGGTGCCCTTTTCGACTTGCTCATTCATGATATTGATTTCGTGAATTATATACTTGGAAAGCCGGGCAGTATAAAATGCAATTATCTACCGGGTGTTCTCAGCAAACACGATTATATTACAGCTTTATGGAGCTATTTTGACAAAGATATAAATGTGAAGATTGAAGGAGGGAACATATTTCATTCTAATTTTCCTTTTCAAGCAGGTTACATGGCTAAATTTGAGCATGCGAGTATTCAGTACTCAACTGTGAAGGGGGATATCATTCAAATCGCCACCGATTCCAGTATGGAAGAAATAGCCTCAGGAAATGCCGGTGATGGATTCTATAACGAGATTGATTATTTCGCGCAGTGCATGAATCAAAACAGGCCACCGGTTGAATGTTTACCCGAATCCTCTTTGCAAACCATACAACTATGCTACGATCATCTGTAACTACTAACTAAAAATGAAACAAACTTTAGCATTATTTGGCGGGCCAAAAACAGTGGAGAGGAATTTCGACTGGCCTATTTTTGATGAAACGGATGTAGGCTGTGTGGCTGATATTGTCAATAGTGGCAAATGGGGAAACCCTGATTGTGGAGGAGAGGTGGCTCTGTTTGAGAAAGAATTCGCGGATTTTTGCGGCACCAAATATGCCATGACCTGTGTAAATGGATCTGTGGCCCTGCGACTTGCTCTTATTGCTTGCGGCGTAAGGCCAGGGGATGAGGTGATCGTACCACCTTATACCTTTATTGCCACTGCATCAATTGTCATTGAAGCCAATTGTGTCCCAGTATTTGTCGATATAGATCCCCGAACATACAACCTTGATGCCTCGAAGATTGAAGCGGCAATTACCTCCAGAACAAAGGCGATTATCCCTGTCCATTTTGCAGGTCAGGCCTGCGCGATGGATGAGATCCTTTTGCTGGCAAAAAAATACAGTTTAAGGGTCATTGAAGATGCCTGCCATGCACATGGGGCAGAATACAAAGGAAGAAAGCTCGGTTCGATAGGAGATGCCGGGTGCTTTAGTTTCCAATCGTCAAAAAATCTTACAAGTGGAGAAGGCGGAATGGTTGTGACCAACGACGATCAACTATACCAAATGATGAACTCTCTGCGTAATGTCGGCCGTGTGGAAGGAGGAGCCTGGTATGAGCATCATAATGCCGGATGCAACTACCGGATAACGCAGCTTCAGGCAGTTTTACTATCCAGTCAGTTGAAAAGACTGGAGGAACAAACCAAAAGGCGTCATGAAAATGGAACCTACCTCAATACCTTGCTTTCGAAAATTGAAGGAATTACACCCTTGTCAAGAGGCTTAGGTGAGACAGTACATAGTTATCATATTTATATTTTCAAATACGATAAATCGAAATTTAATGGTTTTTCCAAAGTAGATTTTGCCAGGATGCTAGCGGCTGAAGGGGTACCATGCTTCATGGGATATCCCGAACCATTGTATAAGCAACCTCTCTTTCAGAAAAAGAACTTTATGTGTTATGCCATCCCGGAAACGGTTGACTATTCTAAAGTTCAATGTCCGGTTACGGAAATGGCATGTTATGAAGAGGCAGTTTGGATCATGCAGAATGCGATGCTGGGATCGGGCGATGATATGAAACTTTTTGCCTCAGCAATTATTAAAATTCAAAAATCAATTCAGGAATAACGAGCGCTCTTACGAATTTAAAGAAAAGTCAGCCAACGATTTGTATCTTTCAACTACTACTACTACTACTACTAATTCTGCAAATCCGTGTTTCTGGCAAAGCAAAGGGTTGTCCACTGTGGGCAACCCTTTTTAGCCCCATCAATTTATACCTCTTCGTAGGTTGTATCGACCGTGTTGCCTGGATTAGTACCTTTCGGCATTTTCTTGAGTCTCCATGCCATGGTAAGTTCCAGAATGCCATAAATCAAAAAAACTGCTCCCAGAAATTTGAGTATTTTTTCAGCACTTTCAATAGGTTGCACCAGTAAAAAGATTCCTCCACAAATCAGTATCATTGAAAAGATCAGGTACACCCACGACCAAAGTGATTTTGAAATAGTGACCATTGCCCCGAAAAATTGCACTAAGCCAAGAATCAGGAAGATAATGCCAAAGAAGAATCCAAAGATTTTCACAATAGCCATAGGTGCTATTAAAAAGAGCATTCCCCAAAGGATATTAAAAAATCCCTGAAAAGAGGTACTGACATTGATTCCTTTGCGATTTTTACTGAGGGAAAATAATAAGTTCAGGACTCCGCCAATAAGAATCATCGCGCCTACAGTCATAATAACAGATTTAAGCGTCAAGCCTGGAACAGCTATCAAAACTATCCCAATGGCAAAAGTAAGAATGCCTCGTATGAACACATTTTGAGAAGAGGGCAAGAAAAATAATTTCATGATCTAATTTTTAATTGATTCCAAAAAATGGTCAAAACAATATTAGCATTTATTTGGGAAGAAATGGTTAAAATACCACAACTTTGAGAAGTGTATATTTGCTAACTTTCCGCCAACAAATCGACAGTCAATGAGAATAATAACGAAATTTTGTCAATTGATGGCAGTAAGTGCCATCTTGTTGTTGCTTTCCTCCAAAAATGAGTTATTCGGACAGGAAAAGCTACGATACACAAAATATGTCAATCCTTTTATAGGAACGGATTTTTTTGGGCATACATACCCTGGAGCATCACTGCCATTTGCTATGGTGCATGTTAGTCCGGATTGCAATACGACCGGATGGACATATAGCTCCGGTTACACCTATTCTGATCAGTCTATCATTGGATTTAGCCATACTCATTTCAGTGGAACCGGGATGGTTAGCGGAGGAGATATCCTTCTTCAACCAATGGTTTCAGACAGATTAAAGATTTTTCCCGGTGCTATTGACAAACCAGACGAAGGATACCGTTCAAGATTTGATCATAAGGAAGAGGTTGCCTCACCCGGTTATTATTCTGTTTATCTGAAGGATAATCAGGTGAAAGTTGAATTGACGGCAACCAAAAGGGTGGCCATGCACAGGTATACTTTTCCATCAACTATTAATGCCCGGGTGATACTCGATATTGGCCACCAGATTGGATCAACTCCATCAACAGGTCACTCCAGAGTAGATATTGTGAATGATCATCAAATAGAAGGGTGTAAAAGTACTGAGCGTGGCAACATTTATTTCGTGGCAGAGTTCAGTAAACCATTTGAATATTACGGAACATTTGATGCTTCATATAAAACACCTGAATCTGGAGGAAGTGTTTTCCCATACAAGAACAGTGAAATAGGGGATAAAATTGGAGCATTTGTCACATTCCAGACTGAAGATAAAGAGCAAATTTTGGTCAAAGTGGCACTATCCTATGTGGATGTTGAGGGTGCCAGAAAAAATTTAAAGGAAGAAATGCCTGATTTTGATTTCGATGGCATTAAAAGCAATGCTGAAAAGATTTGGAACAAGGAGCTTTCGCGGATAGAGATATCCGGTACTTCCGATAAAAAAATGGAGATTTTTTACACGGCGGTATATCATTCATTGCTGGCTCAATATATTTCTCAGGATGTTGATGGGAGATATTTTGGCATGGATGGGATGGTGCACACGGCAGTTGGATACGATTTCTATGGATCATTCTCATGCTGGGATACTTATCGTTCCCAACACCCTTTTCTAACCCTGGTTGCACCGGAACATGTGAACGATTTCCTAAAATCGATCGTTGCCAAAGCCAAAGATTTCGGATGGATGCCTGCCCAACATTTTTTGAACGTGTATGGGGAAGGAATGGTAGGGGATCATTTGATTCCTATTGTTGTGGATGCATATATGAAAGGATATCGTGATTTTGATGTAGAATTCGCTTACCAGGCGATTAGAAAAAAAGCATTGGAAATTCCCAAACCTCCGATACCAATAAGTGCCGGTCGTTCAGGGTTGGAATATTATTTGAAATTGGGTTATGCACCAATTGACAAGGTAACTGAGGCTGTGCCAAACACACTTGAACTGGCATACGATGATTGGTGTATTGCGCAGATGGCCAAATCTTTGGAAAAGAATTCCGATTATGAAATGTTTACCAAGAGGGCTTTGTATTATAAAAATGTTTGGGACAGCAGTGTCGAATTCATGCGCCCCAGGAAGGCTGATGGTTCCTTTTTGGAGGCACTTAATGGTCGTGTGCAAGTAATTGATACCGTCGGAAAGCATACTTTTTACAGGTATTTTGATCCTCTTTTGGTGGGTCGACGTCCTTCCAGACACTATACAGAATCGAATGCATGGCAGTATATCTGGTCTGTTCAACACGACGTAAAGGGATTAATTGGACTTTTTGGAAGCGAAAAAAAGTTTAACGATAAACTTGACGAGTTTTTTACAATGGATCCTAACATCACACCTCCTAAATATGTAGGAGTAGTAGGTACTATTGGGCAGTACGTGCATGGTAATCAGCCATCCCATCATGTTGCATATTTATATAATTATTCAGGTGAACCCTGGAAAACCCAGCAACGTGTTCGTCAGGTTTGTGAGCAGTTATATAAATCGGGGCCGGGCGGACTTTGTGGTAACGAGGACATGGGCTCACTCTCCTCATGGTATGCATTGAGTGCGATGGGTATTTATGCGGTCACTCCTGGCTCACCAGTTTACAATATTGGGTCACCCCTTTATGAAAAAGTGGTGCTTCATCTGCCTGAGAATAAATCTTTCGTTATCCTTGCCAGGAATAATTCGGCCGGAAACATGTATATCCAATCTGCTAATTTGAATGGAATTTCGTTGAACAGACCCTGGATTTTGCACGATGAGATTGTGAAAGGAGGCTCACTGGTTTTCGAAATGGGAGCAGAACCAAACAAAAAATGGGGAATCCTTTCGCCACCGCCATCAATGACCAAATAAATAATAAAAAATCATTCTAAATTATTTGGGGTATATTGGATAATTCTTTTTTTCGAACGTAAGATTTGTATGTTCTAAAGTCTTGTATGATTTGACTTCAGAGGCTGTTAAAGACGTAATTCCATCAATTGCTGCCTGAAATCTAATAGAGGGTAGTCTTTTTGGGTATTTCAACGTTTTGGTAACCACTTCATGAAGTTTTATATTTGCCCCCCGAAAGATTGAAAATATATATATACTATGAAGGGTTTAAAAATAATTGTTTTGGCCAAACAGGTCCCGGACACCAGAAATGTTGGGAAAGATGCCATGAAGGCAGATGGAACTGTAAACCGGGCCGCACTTCCTGCAATTTTTAATCCGGAAGATCTTAACGCGCTCGAATTGGCTTTAAGGGTAAAAGATACCATCCCGGGAACCACCATCACTATTCTGACCATGGGACCTGGCCGGGCAGCTGAGATCATTCGCGAAGGATTGTATCGTGGAGCTGATAGCGGTGTATTGTTGACAGACCGGGCTTTTGCGGGTTCGGATACCCTGGCAACCTCTTATGCACTGGCACAGGCTATAAAAGAGATGGGTCATTTCGATCTGATAGTCGCCGGCAGGCAGGCGATAGATGGAGATACAGCTCAGGTAGGGCCTCAAGTAGCAGAAAAATTGAATCTGCCGCAAGTTACTTATGTCGAAGAGGTGCTTAGTATAGATAAATCTGCTATTGTTATGCGCCGTCGTCTTGACAATGGAGTTGAGACTGTAAAATCGCCTTTCCCAATGCTTTTGACAGTTAACGGGAGTGCCCCGGATTGTCGGTCCAGAAATGTCAAGATGTTGATGAAATACAAGCATGCCAGAACCATCACTGAGAAACAAGAGGCTACGGAAGATTATACTCATTTGTATGACAGTCGGCCATTCCTTTATATTCGTGAGATGACTGTTGCCGATATTAAAACGGATGCAGACCAACTCGGCCTGACAGGCTCGCCAACTAAGGTGAAAAAGATTGACAATGTAGTACTTCAGGCGAAGGATGCAAAAAAAATGTCGAATGCTGATGATGGCATCAATGATTTGATGAGAGAACTGATTGAAAGCCACGTAATCGGATAGAGATATCAATAATTTTAAAATTCTGTTGAATGAACAATATATTTGTTTACTGTGAGGTTGAAGAGGGAATTGTATCTGAGGTAAGCCTCGAACTTCTCACCAAGGGTCGTAGTCTTGCAAGTCAGCTTAATTGTCAGCTGGAGGCGGTAGTGGTTGGATCCGGACTCAAAGGGGTTGAAAAGCAAATTCTTCCATTTGGAGTTGATGTACTGCACATTGCGGATGATAAGCGTTTGGAACCATATACAACTTTGCCTCATGCTGCTATCTTAATTAAGTTGTTTGAGGAAGAGAAACCACAAATTGCCTTGATGGGTGCTACGCCTATTGGCCGTGACCTTGGTCCGCGCGTGTCATCTGCCTTACACAGCGGTTTGACAGCTGATTGTACAAGTCTGGAGATCGGTGACCATGAAGATAAAAAAGCGGGGGTAGTTTACAAGGATCTTTTGTATCAAATAAGACCAGCATTTGGGGGAAATATCATTGCTACCATCATCAATCCTGATTGTCGTCCGCAAATGGCGACTGTTCGGGAAGGTGTTATGAAGAAAGAGAAAATCAATGCAAATTATCCTGGTAAGGTGATTCAACTTGATGTTGCGAAATATGTTACGGACCTCGATTTTGCTGTTCAGATCATTGAAAGACACACCGAAAAGAAAAAGATCAATATAAAAGGGGCCTCGATTGTTGTTTCAGGAGGATATGGTGTAGGATCCAAAGATAACTTCAAGTTGCTGTATGATCTGGCTGCTGTTTTAGGGGCAGAAGTTGGAGCATCCCGTGCGGCGGTGGATGCAGGATTTGCAGATCATGACCGCCAGATTGGTCAGACAGGTATTACGGTACGGCCTAAACTTTACATAGCTTGTGGGATCTCCGGGCAAGTACAGCACCGTGCAGGCATGGAGGAATCTGCTCAGATCATTTCCATTAATTCGGACCCGGAAGCACCTATAAATTCTATCGCTGACTATGTAATTACAGGTGATATCGCCGAGGTTATTCCAAAAATGATCAAGTATTACAAATTGAATACGAAGTAAATTGCGTTTGAATCGGGGTATCCCAATTAATTGACCTTAATTATGGCAAATTTTTACAACGATAATAAAGACCTGAAATTTCATCTTAATCATCCGATGATGCACAAATTGGTGTCATTGAAAGAGCGGAATTTTGAGGACAAAGAACAATATGATTTTGCTCCTCTGGATTTCGAGGATGCGATGGACAGTTATGATCGCGTTCTGGAAGTTGTGGGGGAGATTAGTGGAGAAATTATCTCTCCAAATGCGGAAAGTATAGATGCTGAAGGTCCTCAGGTGATTGACGGGCATGTTAAATATGCACGAGGTACACAGGAAAATCTTGATGCATTGATCAAAGCGGGTTTAATGGGAATTACGCTTCCGCGGAGGTTTGGGGGTTTGAATTTCTCCATTGTTCCTTATATTATGGCGGCTGATATTGTCTCCAGGGCAGATGCTGGGTTTGTTAATATCTGGGGCCTTCAGGATTGTGCAGAGACATTGAATGAGTTTGCCTCTGAAGAGCAGAAGGAGCGCTATCTTACTCGGGTTGTTCAGGGAGAAACGATGGCCATGGACCTTACAGAACCTGATGCCGGGTCTGACCTTCAAGCCGTTCAGCTTAAAGCTTCTTATGATGAGAAGAAAGGCACGTGGATATTAAATGGCGTGAAGAGATTCATTACCAACGGTGATGGAGACATTGCACTTGTTTTAGCCAGATCGGAAGAAGGAACCCGCGATGGCAGAGGACTTTCCATGTTCGTTTACGACCGCAGAAGCGGAGGTGTTCATGTACGTCGAATTGAACACAAGATGGGAATTATTGGTTCTCCTACTTGCGAGCTGGTATTCAAAAATGCCCCGGCAGAACTGATTGGTTCCCGTAAAATGGGCCTTATCAAATATGTAATGGCTTTGATGAATGGTGCCCGTTTGGGGATTGCTGCCCAGTCGGTCGGTATATCTGAGGCAGCCTACCGGGAAGCTCTTCAATACGCAAAAGAACGTAAGCAGTTTGGGAAGTCCATCATTGAATTCCCTGCCGTATTTGAAATGCTTTCTGTGATGAAAGCAAAATTGGATGGTTCCAGAACTTTGTTGTATGAAACATCCAGATTCGTCGATTTGTATAAGATTTACGAACAGATTTCGGAAGATCGTAAACTTGAACCTGCAGAGCGCATTGAAATGAAGGATTCTCAGCGAGTAGCTGACTTGTTTACACCGCTTGTCAAGGGAATCACCTCCGAGTATTGCAATCAGAACGCTTACGACGCTGTTCAGATACATGGGGGATCCGGGTTTATGAAAGATTACCCTGTTGAGCGGATTTACCGTGATGCCCGTATTACCTCCATTTACGAAGGTACAACCCAGCTGCAGGTTGTAGCTGCCATACGCGGTGTGACCACCGGAGGCTATTTAAAGCAAATAAGGGTTTATGAAAAGGCTGAGCTTAAGCCGGAATTGGAAAAATTCAGAAGAATACTTATCTCCCTGACTCAGGATTACGAGGAGGCAGTAGAAAAGGTCGTTGCATCCAGTGACGATGAGTTTATTGATTTACACGCCCGCAGAATGGTTGAAATGGCTGGTTACATCATTATGAGTTATCTTTTGGTGCTGGATGCCAACCGTGACAATACCTATCTTCGGTCGGCCCAGGTTTTCAACAAGATGGCGAAAGGAGAGGTTAAAGCCAGGGCTGAGTTTATTCGTGCTTCTTCAGTTGAAGATATTGGTTTGTACAAGTACTAATCTCAATGAATAATTTCAAATAAGGCCGATAATTTGTCGGCTTTATTTTTTTAAATAACTACAAGACAGCATGTTGTGCTATTATCGTATTTCCCGCTAAATTTTTTAACAGAAGGTATTGCAGGTAAATAAAACTAAGTATCTTTGCACCCACGTTTAAGATCGACCAAAGGG
>CAIRSO010000274.1 GCA_903881215.1 uncultured Bacteroidia bacterium | reverse complement strand
TTCTTTGTATTG
This sequence comes from uncultured Bacteroidia bacterium, assembly GCA_903881215.1. Taxonomy (GTDB): domain Bacteria; phylum Bacteroidota; class Bacteroidia; order Bacteroidales; family Prolixibacteraceae; genus CAINVV01. The sequence goes on along the minus strand of CAIRSO010000274.1, from coordinate 2,611 downwards.
GAATCTCTGAAAGGTCCATTTGAGGGTACAATGTATTTATAATTGCGTTCTATTACTGCCAAAGTGCCTGTAGATTGTTCAACAACTCCATCACGATTTCTGGAAGATTTTCCCAGCCAGGTGCTTGATTCATTGTAACTATCAGGTGCAGAGCCGGCAGGAAGGGATTTTCCTAATAATCCTGCAAGTGTTCCTGCCAGGTCTATTTGGCTGACTAGTGCACCGGATACTCCTGGTTTCACCTTACCAGGCCAGGAAACCAGAAATGGCACACGTGTTCCTGCCTCAAAAGCACTGTATTTTCCTCCTCTAAGTGGTCCCCATGGTGTGTGATTCCCTAGTTTTTCACGTGCCTGATCCTGGTAGCCGTCATCGACAACCGGTCCGTTGTCGCTGCTTAAGATGATCAATGTGTTCTTATCAAGTCCGAGTCTTTTCAATACTTCCATGATTTGAGACACGGTCCAGTCAAATTCGACTATTGCATCACCACGTGCCCCCATGGTCGTTTTGCCTACGAAACGGGGGTGAGGCGCCCTTGGTACATGAATATCGTTGGTACATAAATAAAGAAAGAAGGGAAGTTTCTTGTTTTTTTCAATAAACTGAACTGCTTTTGAGGTAATGGAATCAGCAATATTTTCATCGACCCATAGTGCTGAATGGCCTCCTTTCATGTATCCGATTCTACTGATCCCGTTGACGATAGCCTGATCATGTCCGTGGCTTGGAAGGAGCTTTAAAAGTTCTGGATTGTCTTTCCCGGTAGGTTCGCCAGGTATTGGAAGGGAATAACTAATCTGGATAGGATCTTTGGTATCAAGTCCGACAACCCGCTGGTTTTCAACAAAGACACAGGGTACACGGTCTCCGGTTGCAGCCATGATGTATGAGTAATCGAAGCCGATCTGTCTTGGACCCGGGGTGATGGAGTCGTTCCAGGCCTGCTTGTTGTAACCGCCTTCTCCCAGGCCAAGATGCCATTTGCCGACCACACCTGTCACATAACCCGAGCTTTTCAAAAATGAGGCAACAGTGGTTTGGGCAGGTGTAATGATCATTGAAGCATCACCTCTGGCTATGCCGGTGTCCTTGCGCCTCCATGGATAGTGCCCGGTTAGGAGGCCATATCTGGATGGTGTGCAGGTAGATGCGCAGGCGTAGGCATTTGTAAATCGGAGAGCACCTTTTGCCAATGAATCGACAGCAGGCGTCTGCACAGCTTTGGCACCATAACACGAGAGGTCACCGTAACCAATATCATCTGCGAGGATGAAGATGATATTTGGTTTTTCGGGTTGGGCTTTTTGGCCTTCTGCAGCAAAAGCTGAGGTACCAAATAAAAGTATCAGCAGTTTTTTTATCAGGACAGTGTTTCCGGTCGAATGTGCGGAAAACCCAGCAGTCTGATATTTACTATTTAGCATGATTTCAGGGATTAAGGGAGTTTAGCTAAAAGATAAATAGATTATGCAATGATAGAAGAAATTATCAATAATTATGTATTTAGTTTTTTGCAAAATTGATATTTTAAACACTCGGAATGCAGTCTTCCAACTATTATTTTTCCTTGGACACATTTCCGGGATTAAGTAATAAGGTTTACGGCATGTTATAAATATGGAATACATCTAATTGAAATGAAGCCCATTGGAGCTATTTTTTAGGGTTATAGAAAATTAAATCAGGAGATAATCATCCCGGCTTCCTGGAGGTTTAAAGGGGATTTTCTTTGGATGGATGAAAAATCTATTTGTTGTTTCTTTGGGTGATTTTCAGATGAAGTTTGCCATTTGAATCAAACCACACGTTTTCATTTGAATCAGAAAAGAGATTTGGAATAAGTATTTTCGTTCTCAATCATCAGATAATACTTAAAAAAAATACCTCAGGCTTAATGAAATACCCATTGACTGAGTAGAAACATTTTTTGACCCACCCATCAAACTGTTAATCTGACCTACAATTGGTGAGAGCTGAAATTTGTCAACAGCTGCGTTGTCCGAAATGGAAGTAAGCGATTTGCTGTAGGAGCCTGCAAGGGCAATTTGAACATTATTCAGTACCTTGAAATCTAAACCGGCTGATGCAACTGCAAATAAAGCAAATGATTTTACAGGTAGCTGAGCGGTCACCGAGGTGTTTCTGTTATTTTCAAATCCATATGCCGGAAGATTTTCAAGTACAACATTGTATGTCGGATAGTATCCTTTATGAGAGAATAATCCATTTGTGCTGTAAGTTTTGTGAACAGGCAGAGCAAAAGATAGCCCTGATTTGAGAAAAACTCCGAAAGATTTTTTTACTGGCATTCTTAAGTTTAGACATATTGGTACAGAAAGATAGCTTAATTTCTGTTCCTCTATCAAGCCGGATCCGCTTACCCTCATCTCAAATGTTTCTTTTTCGGAATCGGTTGTCAGAAAACTATTCTGATAGGATTTTAGGGATGCTTTCGACTTATATGAATTGAATCCTATTCCGGATGAAACTCCAATATAGTCCGAAAAAAAGTATCCAATCTCCGCAAAACTCTCAAATGAATATACATCCGCATTGTACTGATAGCCCTTATCAACATACTCCTGCATCGAATCCTCTGAAAATAGAG
>CAIRSO010000273.1 GCA_903881215.1 uncultured Bacteroidia bacterium | reverse complement strand
TCTTACTTAAAAATCTAAATTGAATTTATTTAACCGAAAACATTTCGGTGTATGAGCAAAAGCGATTCATATGTTGCCAAATTAGTTTAACTCCGCAGTTTGAATCTTCTTTTTGCTAATGCTCTGGGGGCTTCTTGCCACACAATATGCTAATTTATAAGCTATGGGGGCATATTTCTCCCATTCATTTGCGTGTTGATCCTCATATTTTCCTCTTTCCTTATTTTTATGCCGCTTCGATGAGCCTGTCAAGTTCTTCCCAGTGGGCTTTATAAAAATGGTGTTCATACATTCTCAATTCTATTTGATGCCCGCTGCAGGTTATTCTGGCAGGGACTGCAATAAACCAATCAATAAATGTCCGGTGTTCCTGTTTTTTGAACTTACTTTTCTTTTGGCGCATCATCACCGACAGGTTATAGGCCAAAACGTTCAGTTGCCATAATATGTCGTTTGCCCAAAAGTTATCGGTCAGTGTACTTCCAGCCATGGCGTGGCCTTTTACCTGTTCAATCCATGTTTCGCTGGTTGAACGTTGTTTGTATAGATCGTGCAGTCTGACAGCATCCAGATCATAATTACTTGCATAGCAGACGTATTGATATATCGGCACAATTTGTTTTTCTCCAAGATATTCGACCTGTACATATTCTTTTACGCTGCGCATAGCTTTCATCACCCTTGGTTTGCTCCAGCCGTTTGCCTTATAAGTGAACTCGTAGATGGCAACATCCCCTTTGATTGAAAACCAGGTTTGCGATTGAAGCAGTTTTTCCAGATTTTTCAGTTTCACCTTGACCAGATAATCCCAGTTAAATGATTCCAACATATCGAAAAGTTCTCCTGAAAAGAACCCGCTATCTGCACGGAAAAATACTTTCTCAATGGTTTGGGGCAAGCTGGCCTTCACTTCCTGAAGGAAACCGACAATGCCGTTGGACGTGTAAGCAGAACCAGTCCTGAACCAAGTGTGGTATAGGAGTTTCATCTCGCTGACAAAAACCAGCAAAGGGTGATAGCTCTTGGCTCCTTTCTTTGCGGTGTTGTAGCCCTTGGCTGACCCATCCTGATTGCCGCAAACTGATTTGACTGTCGAATCGGCATCCAGCGTAATACTCTTCAATCCACTTTTATGGAGCCATTCTGCATTTTTTGACAGCAATAACTGCTGCAACTTGCGAGCGCCATTTTGTCCAAGATCTTTTAATACCGCAGATAAAGCATTCTCGTTTATTGACTTATCCAATTTCAACAAGGCTTTTACCAAACCATCACCACTAAAAGCGGCAATCCTGCAAATTCGGTTTATTCCACTGATAGAAGCCAATGTAATAGCCATCAAGATTTGATTCACTCCAAATTTGGTAGCATTGTGCCACCGGGTGGGGAAAGAAATACTAATGGATTTTACTATATTCTGACGGTTCATGTATTTAGCTACGGTGTTTAGTCCTGAATATTTGGTGATGTTACTACCTGTAAAAGATGCCTTGACAACTTTTGATTGGCTATTCAACTTTTTCTTCGTATTTTTCATCCTGAAAGTGATTGTTTTTTGCGTTAATCTTTATCTCTAACAATTTGAAGTTAAGCAATTAACATCACTTTTACTAATTTTTATTTAGATTTTTAAGTTGTATAATTTCCTTTTATAATCCCAATGCAAGTGCGCCATAAATTACGCTGTCGTTGTCTAAGCTTGATTTAATAATTGGAGTATCTTTTAATTCTTTCAAAGGC
>CAIRSO010000272.1 GCA_903881215.1 uncultured Bacteroidia bacterium | reverse complement strand
GAATGAAGTCGATCCCCAGAAATGGCTTAACTATGTCATCAACAACATCAACGATACCAAAGCCTCTCAACTCAAAGAACTGCTCCCTCAGTTTATAGATAAAACCCTGCTAACCTAAGACGGGGTTGGTAGGGTGGATACAGTTAATCCTAATTTTCCTTTACAATTCTAAACAATAATAGTTTAATATTATCAGTGTTTCTGAACATCGCCACTTTAACCTGGAGCTTGTTCATTTATGCCAATCCTGTTTTTTGCCAACAAATAATAAACAAGTCAATATCATTTATAGCCTATGATCCATCAAATCCAGATACTTTGTGATACTCATGCTGCGCCCACAGCATACAAATGCTTCTGGAACGACAAGAATGTCGACCTGATCATCTCCACCCCACCAAGTTGTTCAGTGGCATCAGTAATGGCATGGTACTTCAACATAAGCAGACTTGGCAATTTCTCCTGATCCAGCTGGTCAACACCTGACTCAATGTATTTTGAAAGGACGAAGTCCAAGAATTCTTTATGCTTGTCATCCAGCCCCAAAAAGATCATCTCCTTGGCCTTGACCACACGATTGAGCCGAGTGATCTTGGGTCTGGCAAAGGATACATACTCCAGAACATCGAACAGGTCACAGTCCTCCGCTTCGATCATCTTCTGCATGGCAGATAGCTCCTCCTTACCGAACCCGATCCCTGCTATCTTGTCAAGGAATGCCTTGCGGGTAATAGGATCGCTCCAGATCGCCCGCAGCTCTTCTTCGTTCTTAAAGAAGTCGGGCAACACTCCGTAAAGGTTCTGCAAGAACTGCTCGGCTGATATGGGCTGACCACTGGAACTCCAGTATGATGTTGAGACCATATGCTGGATCTCCCGTTCCTTGCCATCCCGCAGCTTGATTTTTAGCTTCTGGTGCGGTTCTGGCGGTTCTGGTGGTTGGGGATCATTGTCTCTGGGAGGCTTTGGGGTTGTTGTTCCCCCCGTCGTTTCTTCCTGTGGATCAGGCTCACCGTCCCACTCAGGGTCCGCAAAGTGGTGATAGGCATCTACAAAGTCATAGATAGTAAAGTATTCCTTGCCGTCAAACAGCCGGGTGCCACGGCCAATTATCTGCTTAAACTCGATCATGCTGTTGATGGGACGCATCAGGATGATGTTTCTGATGTTACGGGCATCAACTCCAGTGGACAGCTTCTGAGACGTTGTGAGGATCGTTGGGATAGACTTTTCATTGTCCTGAAATTCCCGCAGGTACTGTTCCCCGAGTTCACCATCATTGGCAGTGACCCTCACGCAGTAGTTCGGCTCTTTGCTCTTCTTAATCTGGTTGACCAGATCCCTCACTGCTGCGGCATGATCCTGGGTGGCGCAGAACACGATCGACTTCTCATTCTGGTTAATCTCATGCATAAAGATATCAACCCGCTTGGCTTCCCGCTCCCTTATCTCAATGATTCGGTTGAAATCAGATTCCTGATAAAGTTTGCCCTCCTCCACCATTCCTTCAATAACGTCATCATCAGAAGTGTAATAGTAATCATCGATCGTGGTCTTGATCCGCTTCACCTTAAATGGGGTCAGGAATCCATCGTTGATACCCTCCTTCAGGGAATAGACATACACAGGATCGCCGAAGTATCGATAGGTATCGACATTGTCTTTGCGTTTGGGCGTGGCAGTCAAACCCAACTGGACAGCGGGAGCAAAGTATTCCATGATTGCCCGCCAGTTGCTTTCATCATTAGCCCCGCCACGGTGACATTCGTCAATGATGATGAAATCAAAAAAGTCTGGCGGGTATTCGCCAAAGTATGGAGTATTCTCTGGCCCGCACATGAATGTCTGGAAGATTGTAAAGAAGATGCTCCCGTTGGTCGGGACTGAACCTTTCTTGCTGATCTCCTTCGGGCTTATGCGCACAAGGGCATCCTCCGGGAAGGCGGAGAATGCATTGAATGCCTGATCGGCAAGGATGTTCCTATCAGCCAAAAACAGTATCTGGGGTCTTCGTGATCCGTCACGCCTTAGATTCCATCGGGAATGGAATAGCTTCCATGCGATCTGGAATGCGATAAAGGTCTTGCCTGTCCCTGTCGCAAGGGTGAGGAGGAGGCGCGGCTTCTCTTGGGCAATGGCAGCCATGACATTGTTTACTGCGATCTCCTGATAGAACCTTACATCCTTTGTGCCGCCAATGTCCTCAAACGGTATCTGGCTGAACTTGTCACGCCAGAGGTTCTGGGTTTCAAAGGTTTTGTTCCATAGTTCATCGGGTGTCGGGAAGCTGGAAATTAGCCCCTCCCTTCCCGTGTTCATGCATATCTGGTAAATTTCCCTGCCATTGGCAGCAAAAGTCGTTTCCAGATGCATTTTCAGAGCGTAATTCTTTGCCTGTGCCACGCCTTCGCCCACGCCCAGCTCATTGCTCTTGGCTTCGATGGCTGCCAGTTTTCTCCCGTGATACACCAGCACATAATCTGCGATCAATGGCTTGCCACGTCCTCCGCCTGTCTGGATCTTACCCGCAGTGATATGATACTCCCGCATGATGCGTGAGCCTTCCACCACACCCCAGCCACTTTGCCGTAGCTGCGGATCGATCAGTTCTGCTCGGGTTTCGGCTTCGTTCATGGTTTATATATAATACTTATTTTCAACACCTTGATGATTTTTTATAAATGTGCTATAAGATTTTTAGACATCTTCTTACACCTTTTGCTTTATAGAATATCTCATCCATTTATGCATATTTGTGTTTGACAATTGTTGCCACCTCAGCTTCGTCTGCCCGGACTTAAATCAATTGGTTCCATAAACTGTCTGCCAATACTGTAAGGAATATGACCATCGTGTTGCAGGCGTCCGATGATAATTGCCGGATGGGTGTTGAATTTTTTTGAAAATTCTATAATATCTTTTTCGTGTAATGGTTGTTTTTGCAATACTTCCAATTCTTGTTCCTGTGTAAAAGTATGACTAACAGCAAACATGTGCGCTTCATTTTCCTTTTCGGGGTCGGCTGCACCAAAGTCTACATTTTCCAATGAAATATATTTTTTACCATGCAGAATAATATGGCCTAATTCATGAAAAAAGGTAAACCAAAAACTATCGTTCTTTTTGTATCTTGCAGTTAATTGAATGAGTGGCGTGTCGTTCAGCCAGCGGGTTGAGCCACTCAATGGCACTTTAGGCAGTTTTGGCGTAAACAACAATTTTACACCAGACTGCAGACAAAGTGCCTGCAATTGGTCAAAAAAAGTAACCGGTTGCCAGGCCATTAGTTGGCGCATGGCAGGAATATTGCTTTTCAACTTCTTTACATCAAAATCAGGAGATTCAATTTGTTTAGCCTGCAATTCACCTTGTCTCAACCATGCCGAAATCGCATGTGGTTGGTGTGTATGTTTTAACGAAGTATAAGCAGCAACTTTTAATTTGGATTCGATATACAATTTTTCCCATGCACGGTGTGAAGCAATGCCAAAGTAATTAAGCAAATGAATGGTCCGCTCCCCTGTATTGCGGGTTGCTGGTACCCAGTTGTATTGAGCCATCTCAGAATAAGGAAATTCTTTCGTCCAATCCTCAGCATCAGCAATTGCTTCTTTATGCTTTTTACGGGCAATATACTCATTGTACCGGGCTTGTTTGTTAATCCAAAACTGTGCAGGTATTTGGATTACGTTTTCAAAAAGGACAGCCATTTCGGGCGTTATCGAACTATCTTCCTTAAAAATTGCAATGATGGTTTGTTCGGGTTTCCCCGACCTTAATGCAAACTCTTTAATGCTCATTCCCATTTCCTCTAACTTCTCCTTTAAGGTAGCAGCAGGATGGAAAACGATGTCAGGTGTGTATTGGTTGGCAATTGTCATAATGGTAAGTCTTAGTGGTAGTCAACAATTTCAATAATCTCAACGATTTTCATCTCAGATAAAATTGGTGTACCGTGTTCATTTCTTGGAATTGGCTTTACCGCTGGTTCAAAAATCAGACGGTATGGGTGGTCTAAGTTGCAAGACCATTGTCCGTTTCTGTTACCGGATAAAGTATGAAAGTTTCCCGGCAAAAATCGAAGGTCGTTAAAACAAACTGTATCATACAAATCTCCCAGTCTCTTATGATACAGGACAGCCCTTTCATTTCCAAGCTTTTTTTGTGCAGATGCAAAATTGTTCGCCCATTTTTCCAATTTTTTATCCGCAAAGGTAATATCCATTATTCAAATATAAAAATATAATTAACACTTTCTGTTAATTAAAATAACATTTTTGCGTTATGACTTAGATTGCCGTGCCGCTCCATCCCCGGTAATTCATCGTTTAATCCCCTCACCTGAAATAAGTTCACCCCGAAAAGCCCTCTCTAATATTGATTTCTTCAGTTCGTCCAGAGCGGTGAGCTTTTGCTTATAAATGGTTTCGAGCTT
>CAIRSO010000271.1 GCA_903881215.1 uncultured Bacteroidia bacterium | reverse complement strand
CTTACCGCTCCAATACAGTTTTTGCAGCATGCCAGCAACAGTCCCATACGGTCATTTTGGTTTATTTTCCAGTTTTTAGAGGCAATGTCCAGTAGCCAGCCCTCGGGAATCAAACCATCAAAAAAAGCGAATAATCGTTTATCCGTATAAGGTTTGTTTGTAACAGGCATGGTGAATGTGATGAACTCCCGGGGATGCTCTGCTACAAAGCTCTCGTCATAATGAAATACAAATTCCCCATCATCGGTTTCTGTAATAACCCCAGCAAAATGTTCTTTATAATATACCTTGCCTTTTCTCACTTTTCTATTTCTTTACTATCTACAGGGATCAACTCATGGCCAAACATACTTAATACCAGATTGACCTTATCGAGATTCAAATTTGTTTTGCCCTGTTCAATTTTACGGATTACTGTAAGTGCTACTCCGGCTCGTTCGGCAAATTCCTCCTGAGTCAGATTTACCTCTTTCCTGCGATCTTTTACAAATTCCGCCAACCTCTTCATTGTATTCTTTTAGATATAATTAAGCTCAAATATAGTAAATTATATGCTATTAAATATACTTCATTCAAAATTAATAATATTATATGCTTTAAGATATAGATATCTGGAAGTCGTGTAACATCACATTTTGTTTATAACTCATTTTTTATTACTGAAAAATTTTAATGTGTAGTTTTGGTGATACTTAAACTGTGGAAATCCGACAAACCTATTCTCATGGACTAAAAATATCCTCAGTCATAATAAATAATCTAAATGTTGTATATTATCATCATTTTATTTATTTTTGTTGAATTAAATCAACATTACTCAATGAATAGCAAAAAACAACTGTTGTTCCCCAAACATAAATTGGTACTGGAACAAGTAGGAGAAAATATAAAACTGGCACGGAAGCGCAGGAAGCTTACCACCATACAAGTGAGTGAAAGGGCTGGTATTGACAGAACCACTTTATACCAGATTGAAAGAGGTAACGGAAGCGTGTCATTGGCGGCCTTTTTTAATACACTAAGAGTATTGGGGTTGCAGGATGATTTTTTGAAATTGGCTGCTGATGATAGTTTCGGCAGGAAATTACAAGACCTTGATTTAATTGGCAAGAAACGACCACATGAAAATGTTTCAAGAATAGAACAATGAGAATTGGGAGTTCCATCTGGCAAATAAGAAACAAAATAATAATCAGATGAAATAAATGGATGCTACTAAAACTGATATACTGGCCTATGCGCATTGGTTCGGAATGGAAGAACCAAAGTTTATAGGCGTACTGAGTGCGCAACAGGCCAAAGGTAAAAAGGCCTTTAGTTTTGAATATGATCCGGCCTGGATTAAATCCAAGGAACAGATGCTTTTAGATCCCGATATTATCTGGTATACCGGACCACAATATCCAAATGGCAAGGAAAATTTCGGTGTGTTTCTGGATTCGATGCCAGATACATGGGGCAGAAGACTCATGAGAAAAAGGGCTGCGCAAAAAGCCAAAGAGGAAGGAAGACCTGCACCAACTTTGTATGACATAGATTATTTACTGGGAGTAGCTGATGAAAGCCGGATGGGTGCCTTGCGCTTCAAACTGGATGCCAACAGCCCATTCCTCGATAATAATCTCCTTAACCCAACACCACCGATGACCAGCATCAGGGAATTGCAATATGCTGCTGAAATATTGGAATCTGATGAAGATAGTGACGCCGTAAAAAAATGGTTGGCGATTTTGATTGCACCAGGTTCTTCTTTAGGGGGTGCCAGACCAAAAGCCAATGTCAAAGATGAGCAAAGAGAATTGTGGATAGCCAAGTTTCCATCCAGAAGTGATACTTATGATAAAGCCGCCTGGGAATATCTGGCATATCAACTGGCAATAAAAGCCGGGATTCAAATGGCAGAATCAAGAATCGAAAGGATTTCCGGAAAGCATCACACCTTTTTCACCAGGCGATTCGACAGGCAAAACGGAGAAAGGATACACTTTGCAAGTGCAATGACCATGACCGGGAATAACGAAGATACCATCAAAGAAAGTCCTGCCGGCTATTTGGATATTGCAGAGTTCTTACAATTCAATGGTGCTCAGAACACAACTGATCTGGGCCAATTATGGCGCAGGATTGTTTTTAACATAGCTATCTCAAATACCGATGACCATTTAAGAAATCACGGTTTTATCCTAACCAATGATGGTTGGATTCTTTCCCCGGCTTATGATATTAACCCTTCGATCGAGAAAGATGGTCTGGCTTTGAACATTGATGCTGAAAATAATGCTTTGGATTTTGAACTTGCCAAAAGTGTAGGTGGGTATTTTCAACTTTCAGATTCATCAATGGATACAATCATTCATGAGGTTAAAACTGTTGTAGGCAGCTGGGAAAAAATTGCTCAGAAAATTGGCATTTCAAGATCAGAAATGGAAATGATGGCTTCTGCCTTCAAATATTAATTTTAAAAAACAAGAATCCTTAACTTTGCGCATCTCGTAAATTTGTCAATATTGACAAAGTTTAAAACGAAATACTAGAGTGCCCAATAATATTCCCAGTAAATAATATATCTCTGATATTCAGGATACTGCTTAGATTGTTTGCAGAATAATTGATGAAAGTTGAAAATTAGTTGTTCAACACAATGGAATCGTTTTGCTTCAGCAAATTTCTAAAATCAGAAGGGGTTTTCCCAGTCTTACTTTTAAAAATTCGACTGAAATAATGGATGCTGCTGAACTCGAGTTTGTAAGAGATCTCTTTGATACTCATATCTGTATTGGACAGTAATTCCTTCGCATGCTGTATCTTTAAGGAGATATGGTATTGAACAGGAGACAAACCTGTATATTTCTTAAACATCTGACGAAAGTTGGAATATCCGGTATTCAAGTCACTGGCAAGAGTTTCCATAATTAGATTCCGGTCCATATGATCACGAATAATTATGCAGGCTTTACGGATTTTTTTCTCAATCTCTTTACCTTCAAAATCTTCGTTTTTTTTTATTGACATAACAATTCCCAGAATGGTATGAACCATTCCTGCACAGATTTGCTGATAGCCTGACTTTTCCAGTTGAACCTGCAGCTGAATTTCGTGAAAAAGAGTATGTAATTCCTCTCTAAACCCTACATGAATAATTGGGTGTCGGCCCAAGAAAAAATCATTTCCAAATATCCTGTCTGCAAAATCTCCATCAAAACCAACATAATGTTCACTCCAACCCATTTTCAGTGGTCGATACCGGTGCCAAACACCCGGATAAAGTAATATGATGGATCCCTCAGGTATCCTGAATGTCCCATCAATTGTCTCAATAATTCCACCTCCTTTTGTGATATAGTTTAATTGATATTCTCTCAGAATTCTGCCCCTTTTCCAGTTAAGCTGGTATGCTGACGGATGACCTTCTGGTGGGTAATTTGTTTTGCTATTGATAGTTGCACT
>CAIRSO010000270.1 GCA_903881215.1 uncultured Bacteroidia bacterium | reverse complement strand
TTTAAAATAAAAATGGGAGTTTTTCAACTTCCACAATAAAAAAGAGGCTGTCTGAAAAGTTTGATACAGCCTCTTTTTTATTTATTTTACTGCTCCAGTTTTATTAAAAATGGTTTGATTTGCCACCAGGGGCTTGGCCCAGAAAGTAAGAAACAGCAGGAATGAAAGTGTTACGTAGTTAAACAACATACCTGTACGAAGGCCAAAATGATCGGCCAAAGATCCAACAATCAATGGAGTTACGGCTCCACCCATGATTCCGGAGCAGAGGATTCCGGAAAAGGATCCATGGTGTTCGGTAATCGAATTCATACCCAGGGAAAAGACGATTGACCACATGACCGAGGCACAAAAACCCATTGAAATGAAAGCATAAAAGGATAGCTTTGGATCTGAGGTGAAAAGAGCAGTCGCCAGACAAGCCATTGCACCCAATACAAATACACGCAGAACCACTTTACTGTCAACAAGTTTCAGCAATCCTAGTCCCAAAACACATCCAATGGTCATCAAACCCCAGTACCATTGCACTGCCTGCGCTCCCTCGACTTCCGGACGTAGTCCATGGTAAGTCTTTAAAAACTCTGAAATCCAGTTGGCGACACCCTGCTCAGTTCCAACGTAAGCAAATATTCCGAAAAAGAACATGATCACGGTTTTGTTCTTTAACAGGTGAACTATTGATGCCCAGTCGCCTGTTTTCTCATCTTCCTTCAATTCTACCTTGGGAAATTTCGAAGCAGCCACCACGAAAATCATTATAAATGCAATGATTGCAAAAACCCAGTAAATGGATACCCAGGTTAGATTTGCCGGGACAAGTCCACCCAAGATTTTAACGATTCCTGTCGGTGAACCCTGAGGACCCAATTCGCTGACCAAGTAAGAATAGAGCATAGGGCTTAAAAAAGAAGCCCCTCCGAAAAAGAGCTGTGCCATCACTGAGTTAAATGCAAAATGCTCTTCTCCCCCTGAGACACGGAGGAGTGGATTGATAGCGACTTGCAAAATAGCCATGCCGGCACCAATGAAAAACAGAGAGCCCAACATCACTCCGAATTTAGGGACGAGTCCAAAGATTAGTGCACCAGCAAAAGCTGAAATAAAGGCGACCATCATAACCTTTTTCTCTTTGAAACGCTCTGTCATCAATCCGGCAGGAATGGACATCACGCCATAGGCAATAAAGAAAAATAGTGGCAAAAAGGCTGCCATTGTATTACTGGCATGAAAATCATCCTTTGCCCCCGGCAAAATAGCACCCAAAATATTTGTCAGAAATGAGATGACAAAGAAGACGATAAAAACCAGAAAAACCATGTAATAGTTACGCTTCATTATATTGATTGTTAATTTGTTATATAGATTTATATAAATTAATGGTTAATGGTTAAAAGAGTTAAGATGTTATCAAACATTAAAGTTCAATTTTTAATCATTGTTAAAGCTGCTGCTCCGAATATGGCAGAATTTTCCAAATCGGAAACTTCAATTTTTAAATTGGAAAGCACATTCCTGAAGGCAAAATCCTGTAAAGCCTGATACATGGCTTCCTTGAAAAAGGCAAACGATTGCGATGCTGAACCGCCCAGAACGATCACTTCGGGATCGTATGCATAAAGAATGGACTTTATTGTCTCTCCAAGATGGTGTCCATATTCAGAAAAGAGAGCCAAGGCAGTTGGATCTCCTTTTTGTGCCTGATGATATAAGTCGATGGCATTCACATTTTTTTCATCGCTGAAAAACTGTCCGCTGGCGTAATATTCAACATTATGCAACAGATAAGGGATGTTGCCAAACTCCCCTGCCCCGCAATTTGATCCTTCATACAATTTGCCATTAAAGATCAGTCCGCAACCAAGACCGGTTCCTAGTGTTACGCCAACAATATTCTTATAGTTTTTTGCCTTGCCAAAATATTTCTCTCCTACGGCAAAACAGTTGGCATCATTGTTAATATATACTGGTACTTTGTAACGATTTTCGAGCAATTCTTTCAAAGGTACAACCTTCCAGGATGGTATATTCGTTACATCGTAGACTATGCCCATTTCGACATCAACGACAGAAGGGACACCGACGCCTATAGATAAGGTTGAAGCATCAAAACAGTCATCAATAACCGTATATATTTGATCCATAACATCCTCAACACTTCCTAGCGATGGAGTTGCTAATCTGGCGAGATGAACAATTTTTTCGTTTACAACTTTGCCTGCGCGGATACTGGTTCCACCCAGGTCTACACCAATTATATTTTCAACACTATTCATAGCAGTTAGCGGAGTAATTATTGAATTGATTCGATTCTGATTGGTAAAAATAGCAAAAAACGGTCTGGATAAAAGTAACATCCGCTTCGAATCATTATATTTAACCCTAAACCCTGGAATTATTTATTCGAATGGATGTAAAGATTGAATCAAGCTGGAAAAGCAGATTATCGCACGAATTTGAGCAACCCTATTTTCTTGAATTGACAGATTTCGTGAGGCAGGAGTATGCCACAAGACAAATATTTCCTCCCGGGAAGTTGATTTTTAATGCCTTTGAACAATCACCGTTTGATAATACGAAAGTGGTGATTCTCGGGCAAGATCCATATCATGGTCCGGGTCAGGCGCACGGACTCTGCTTTTCTGTGCCTGAGGGAGTAGATCAACCTCCATCCCTGCAGAATATTTTCAAAGAAATCTATCAGGATTTAGGTATTCCTTCACCAATCACAGGCAATCTGGTTCGGTGGGCCGAACAGGGAGTCTTGCTGTTAAATTCTACGCTGACGGTTCAGGCAAATCGTGCCGGATCACATCAAAACAAGGGTTGGGAAAGATTTACTGACAGGGTTATTCATATACTTGCTGAAGAGAAAGAGCATCTTGTCTTCATGCTATGGGGCTCGTTTGCTCAAAAGAAGGGGGATTTCATCGATCGGGAAAAGCATCTGGTACTCACCTCTCCTCACCCGTCGCCGCTCTCCTCCTACCGTGGATTCTTTGGCAACAAGCACTTCAGCAAAACGAATGGATATCTGGAGTTGCATGGAATTTCGCCGATTCGGTGGTAGAATGTGAAAAATGTGAAAATTGGGAAATGTGAAAATGTGAAAATGTGAGAATGTGAAAATTAGGATTTGAGTTGGACCAGCATTGTTACAAAGAATTGGAAAAATGTTGCTTAACCGTAAATCAGGATAAATGCCTCTTCATTTTCACATTTTCACATTTCCCAATTTTCACATTTTCTTTGGGCTTCAGCTAGTTGATCTGGTTTTCCAAGATCCATCCAATGCTCAGAATGGTCGTGGTAACCGTAGATATGCTGTTCCTTCGCTAATCTGAGGTACAATTGAATCACGGAAAATCTACCTGTTTCTTCGATTAAGGGGAATATTTCGGGTTTGACAATTTGAATTCCGCTGAAGGCGAAATTATTTAGAATTCCATTGTCTGAGGAAAGAATCTCCTCTCCTGTTTTTACGTTCCTCCAGCCGGAGAGCCGCATCTCCGGATTAAAAACCAGGTATCTGTCTGTGGCTCTTTCTCTAACAGCCATGGTTGCAATTCCACCTTTCTGAATGTGATAGTGATTCAAGGCTTTCAGGTCAATTGAACTGAGAATATCAACGTTGTAAACAAGGAATGGTTCGTCATTACCAAGTAGCGGATGTGCCTTGAGAATAGCCCCACCTGTATCCAGAAGTTGATCCCTTTCGTCAGATATTGAAATTGGAAGGTTAAAATTTTGCTTTTCCTTTAGAAAATTTAAAATTTTATCTCCAAAGTGATGGATATTGATGATTGTCTCAGAAATTTCCAGTTCATGTACCTTTCGGATGGCCCGTTCGAGTAAAGTAATGCCATTCAGTTCGACCAGGGCTTTAGGTTTGTCTGCTGTATGAGGAAAGAGTCTGGTGCCTAGTCCGGCAGCAAGAATGAATGCCTTCATGAAAATTTTGGCTTAGTTATTCAATTTAACCGGTTTACAGATCTTATCCTCCTTTTTGGCAGTTCTGCCACATTTCTTGCACTCAAATTTTGGATTTTCCGGTTTCTCATAATCCTTCTGTGCGCATTTTTTTTTGGCCATGCTGTAAAATTTAGTTTGAAGGGTTTAAAATGTTTGAAGGGTTTAAAAGGTATAAAATGTTTGAAGGGTTTGAAGGGTTTGAAATGTTTGAAGGGTTTAAAATGTTTGAAGGGTTTGAAGGGTTTAAAGGGTTGAAAGGGTTGAATGGGTTGAATGGATGTAACTTTATAAACATTTCAAACATTAAAAACTTTTCAAACTATTCCTGCTCACGGTGTTTTAATATGACTTTGACAGGAAAATTGTTCTTTAAATGGGCTGCCAACCTTTCAGCGCAGTAAACAGACCGATGCTGACCACCGGTACATCCGAACTGAACAGAAAGATGAGTAAATTTTCTATCCAGGTATCCGGTTACGCTTTGGTCGGCAAGAGAAAAAACTGCTGATAAAAATGCATCAACTTCGGAATAGGATTCAAGGTATGAAATCACTTTAGGATCTTTGCCGGTTAATTTCTGGTATTCAACCAATCTGCCAGGATTTGGTAATGCCCTGCAATCGAAAACATAACCTCCTCCGTTTCCTGATGTATCTGCCGGTATACCCTTTTTATAGGAGAAACTGGAAATAGCTACTGTAAGTTCTGACTCTTTGGCAACAATATTTTTAAGCACCTCTGACTGGGAGAGTGAATTTAAAACAGCATAAAGTTCTGTTAATTGAATGGGTATATCAATCTTTTTCATCACTATGCTCAAATTCTCCAGGGCGAAAGGAATACTTTTTAAAAAATGGGCCTTTTTCTCGTAAAATCCTCTAAAACCGTAGGCTCCCATGGCTTGCATCATTCGAATCAGAACATAGCCATAGAAATATTGTTTGAACTCTTTACGGTCGACGGGATGAATTTTTGAGAGATGATCAAGGTACTCTTCGATCAGTTCCTCTCTGACAGATTGTGGCAAATCAGCTTTTGCATCGTAGAGAAGTGAGGCCAGATCGTATTGGAGGGCCCCCCTTCGCCCACCCTGATAGTCAATAAACCAGGGTTCATCGTTCCGGAGAAGAATATTCCTGCTTTGAAAATCCCTCATCATAAAAAAGTCACTCTCCGCTTTCAACAGATAGTCGCAGAAGGAGGTGTAATCATCTTCGAGGGCTTGTTCATCGAAAGAAACCTTAGCCAGTTTAAGGAAATAGTATTTGAAATAATTAAGGTCCCACATCATGGATTGGCGATCGAAAGCTTTGCGCGGATAACAAAAGCTGAAATCGATCGCTTTCCCTGCGGTAATCTGAATAACCGGCAGCACTTGCACAACTTTTCTATATGCAGCAGAAATTTCTGAAGTAAATCCTCTTTGAGCCCGGATTTCTGACAAATAAGAGAAGAGCGTTACATCGCCCAGATCCTCTTGCAGATAGATTCGTGCTTTTGGATCATATTCATAGATTTCAGGCACTTTTACCCCACTGGCACGCAAATGGTTCGAAAAACTGACAAAGGCATTGTTCTCCTTTTCGTCCTCGTTCCAGGTTCCTATCACCCGATGGTGAAAACTATTTAAACGTATGTATTCGCGGTAAGAGCCCGAAGGAGGTAACATCTCTGTCGAGGTAACATCTTCCTTAAACCTCATCTGAAAGAGGTCTGATAATTTTTGAATGATTTGCTTTTCCAAGTTGTGTGATTTATAGCAAAAATACCAAAAAAAAGCTGTCCCAATGGTTGAGACAGCTTTTTATCTGTTTGAAAATTTTAGAAATTGACGGTGATCAATAGGTGTTCTATTCGGCAACGACTTCGAACTCCAATTCAACTACCACTTCGCGGTGAAATTTCACCTTTGCAGTATGTTTTCCAATTTCCTTAATTGAATCTTCCTTGATGGTGATCTGTTTGCGATCAACTTCAAACCCTTTCTCTTTCAAAGCTTCAGCAACCTGTATGTTGTTGACAGACCCAAAAATCTTACCGGTTGAACTGGTTTTCGCACCAATTACAATAGAGATTGATTTTAAGATCTCAGCTTGTTTCAACGCAACCTCTTTCAGCTTAGCCTCTTTGTGAGCACGTTGTTTCAAGTTCTCTGAAAGAACCTTTTTTGATGATGGAGTGGCCAAAATCGCCAGTTTCTGGGGGATAAGGTAATTACGACCATATCCGTTTTTGACAACAACCACATCATCTTTGCTACCCAGATTTGTAACATCCTGAAGCAGAATAATTTCCATTTTCGTACCTCCTATTAATTATTTTAACAAATCTGTTACATAAGGCAACAATGCGATCATACGTGAACGCTTGATAGCCTGTGATACTTTACGCTGGTATTTCAAAGAAGTACCGGTAATACGGCGAGGCAAAATTTTACCCTGCTCATTAAGAAATTTTTTCAAGAATTCAGGATCTTTGTAATCCACATACTTGATACCGTTCTTTTTGAAACGACAATATTTCTTCTTCTTTACTTCAACCGAAGGAGGAGTAAGATACCTGATTTCGCTGGAATTTGTACTCATGACTTAGTTTTCTGATTGAGTTTTTGCATGTAATTTTTTTCTTCTTTTTTCTGCATACTCAGCAGCATATTTTTCCAATTTCACGGTTATGAAACGGATAATACGTTCGTCACGGCGAAACTCGATCTCGAGTTTTCCAATGAAGGCAGGATCAGCTTTGAATTCGAGAAGTTGATAAAAACCTGTCGATTTCTTTTGAATGGGATAAGCCAATTTTTTTAATCCCCAATTTTCTTCATGAATCAATTCACATCCGTGGGAAGTGATCAGATCCTTGAACTTTCCTACCGCTTCCTTCATCTGAGCATCAGATAAAACGGGAGTAGTAATGAAAACGGTTTCGTACTGGTTCAACATACTTTTTAAAATTTACATTCAACAATATATACTCATAATTTGAGTGGCGCAAAAATACACATCTTTTCTCTTTCTACAAACTGTCTTTCAATATTTTTTGGGATCTTCAGAAGCGTTCAAGGCTGAAAACAAAAAGAGTTGGCGAAAAGCCAACTCTTTGATAGTTTAGATAGATTAAACAACTTAGTTTTAGTAAAAGCCGATAACAACGTTTCATTTCATTTCCAGGACTAAATTATATCTTTTTATTAAAAAATGTTAAGATATAATATTCTGCATTAACAAATCGTTAAAATTTCTCTGAACCAAAAATGTATCTATTTGATTTACTATTCAATAGAAAACTTAATTAAGAATATGTTTTACAACAGCTTTTTGAACAAAT
>CAIRSO010000269.1 GCA_903881215.1 uncultured Bacteroidia bacterium | reverse complement strand
GAGATAAAATGATTCATATAAAATTAATAGTTTTTTTTGTTTGTATTTTTTTTTGTAACAAAAAGAAAGAATGCTTGATTTAACAAACATTCTTTCTTTTCAAAATAATAAATTGAGAGTTTCAGAAAACACTTGTTTTCAGACCATGAAAATCTTCCAATAATAACTCAAGCTTTGCTGCAATGATTTCAACACCACCGACTATATCCGATTCAATATTCAATGGCATTACCGGATCATGTAAAGACAGCCGAAGTAAAAACCAACCTTTCTCTTTATCGGAAGTGCAACGCACCCGTAAACCTTCATAATTTGGAGAAACAACTTCCCAACCATCCATCTTAAGAACTTCTTTTTCGAGTTCGGCTAAAACTTGTTTTCCGTAAATTACAAAATCTTCTTCTAAAATATTAAAGCGCAATTCTGTACTCTCAAGAGGTTGTTCCAATTTTGAGATTAAATCCGTCAACTTGCACCCTTTGGCATTCAGTTTTGCCATTTCCACTAATAATTTGGCAACCAGATATGCTCCATCGTCAAGAAAATAATTTTCCTTTAAAGCAGCGTGACCGGAAGTTTCGATGGCTAACCAGCTTTCTTGGCCAAGTGTGTTTAGTTTAATAGACTCATTAATCACATTTTTATAGCCACGTTGGAAGCGGTGATGCTTACCTTTTAGTTCTTCCTCAATAAATTTTGTCAGACCATCAGACGTAATGGAGTCGGTAACTATGGTGCTACCGGGATGCTCTGTAAGTATTACAGCCGAAATCATGGCAATCAATGCATTACGATTTACAGGATTTCCTTTAGAATCAACTATTGCCGACCGGTCCACATCGGTGTCAAATATTACTCCAAGGTCGGCTTTCTCTCTCACTACAGCATCACAAATGGATTGCATAGCTTCTTTGTCTTCGGGGTTGGGTACGTGGTTAGGGAAATTGCCATCAGGATTTAAAAATTGACTTCCACTTGTATCTGCTCCAAGCCGATTGAGTACTTTTGAAGCGAAAAAACCTCCGGCACCATTTCCTGCATCTACAATTATTTTCAACCCTTGAAGCGGTTTTTCGAAATTTGATACAATATTTGCTTTGTTGCGTATGTAATCAACTAAAAAAGAAGCGTATTCATCAACAAAACTCCATGATTCAACAGAATGATTACCTTCAATTCCATTAAAATGATTCTCCTGAGCAATACTCAATATCTGTGTAATGTCTTTTTTATCAAGACCACCTTTGTTTGTGAAAAATTTGAATCCGTTACGGTTATATGGCAGATGGCTGGCAGTAATCATAACTCCTGCAGTTACTGACTTTCCAGCGGAAACAGTTGTCATAAACATGGCAGGGGTAGATGCCAATCCACAATCAAAAACTTTTGCACCAGCAAGCAACAAGCCCTTAATAAATGCTTTTTTTAAATCTTTACCCGAAATCCGCGAGTCCATTCCTACTGCTACAGAAATAGCCGTATGAGTTGTGTTAATTTGCAACCATAGCACAAAAGATTTTCCTAACATTTCAGCAACTTCAGGAGTCAAATTCACTTCTTCCCCTATAACTCCATCCAATGCAACTCCCCGTATATCCGATCCGTTTTGTAATTTTTTCCAATTCATGTTATTAGTATTGTCGTGAGAATCTGGTAAGAATTTTAAAATTCTTACCAGATTCTTTATTTAAAACATTGCTTTTACTTGTTCATAGATGTTTTCTGCCGTGAAACCAAGTTTCTCATCCAGCACTTTATAAGGAGCCGAGAATCCAAACGATTCAAGTCCGAACACTTTTCCATTCGAACCAACCAATCCTTGTAAATTCACAGGAAGACCAGCAGTCAGACCGAAAATCTTAGCTCCAGTTGGTAATACACTTTCCTGATATTCTTTCGGTTGGCTGCGAAACAATCCTTCTGAAGGTGCTGAAACCAATCTGATTTTTATTCCGTCTGCACGAAGCAATACTGCTCCTTCGAAAAGGGTAGAAACTTCCGAACCGGAAGCAACCAGAATCACTTCATAATTGTCATCACTTTCGACAACATAAGCTCCTTTTTGAGCTTGTTCCGCATCAATCTTGCGTGTAGAAGTTGTAGGAAGATCAACGATATTCTGACGTGAAAAAATCAGACCTGTTGGTGTTTGGGTATTTTCCAACGCCATTTTCCAAGCTACAGTACCTTCTTCCACATCGGCCGGACGCAAAACCAACATCGAATTATGTCCTTTGTGGTTTTTGAGTTTTTCCATCAATCGAATTTGGGCTTCTTGTTCCACCGGTTCGTGAGTTGGCCCATCTTCTCCAACACGGAATGCATCGTGCGACCAGATAAATATAACGGGTTGTTCCATCAAAGCAGCCATACGAATGGCAGGTTTCATATAATCAGAAAAAACAAAGAACGTAGCACAGGCAGGAATAATTCCACCGTGCAGGCTCATTCCAATTGAGATAGCAGCCATAGTCAGTTCAGAAACACCAGCCTGAAGAAATGCTCCCGAAAAATCATTTCTTTGAAATGCATGGGTATTCTTCAGAAAGCCATCAGTTTTATCAGAATTAGACAAGTCGGCACTT
>CAIRSO010000268.1 GCA_903881215.1 uncultured Bacteroidia bacterium | reverse complement strand
GGTCGCTCTAATTTCCATGGAAATTCGACCTTCCTCGGTAATTTTCGGTTTAACTTCCAACCGCAAAACAGCTTCTTTAAAGGTAACGGTCGCCGGCGAAGTGCCTGACGCCGGCGTGACGTAGGGAATCTCATCGCCCTGCTTGATAACGGCCTTCACATTGTCCATCGTCACGACTTTGGGCGATGAAATTACTTTACCCTGAGTTGTCACTTCCAGGGCTGATAATTGTGTTTCAATGAAACCGCGAGCATTGCCGAAAACAAGGCCAAAAGTCGGGCCGAGTATGGCGGAGGGCAAATTAACGGCCGCCATTGTTAATGGTAATGGTTCTTTGCCCCCTGTCGTCCAGTTAATTTCCGGTGGATAGGGCTGCCTACGGGCATTGGTTTGTGTAAGGGGATTGGTTGCGCCAGATAAACCCAGTCCATAAGATCCCACGGACTGCGAATTGCCGAATCCCCATTGGACGCCCAGGTTTCTGACAAACTCTTCCGATGCTTCCACAATTTTTGCTTCAATCAGTATTTGCCGTAATTTCCCTTTATCGACTAGCGTTTGCAGCTCTCTTGCCTTACGATTATCTTCAGCTTTAACCTGATCTTCTTCAGCCGCCTTCTTATCACTTTCATCTTTTTTCTTTCTTTCGAGAGTCATTACGCTGATGACATCACCCATTTGCTTTTTAGTCAGGCCATGCACATCAAGGATAGAATCCAGGGCCTGAGTCCAAGGCACATTTTTTATGGTTAAAGAAACATTACCCTTAACATCATTGCCGGAAACGATACTCACATTACCGTATTCAGACATTAATCGCAAAACACTTTTAATATCAGCATCCTGGAAATCAAGTGATATCATTCTATCCGTATATCTTTTTGTTGCCTCGCGTCGCGCTGGTATTTTTGCCTCATTTCCTTTATAGGCATCATCGCCGACTGAAACTTCTCTGGATTTTATGGAATCTTGTTGTTTCATGGCGTTTAATTTTGCCTCTCCGCTGGAAATATTAAAGTCAATAACAACAATCTTTCCTTCCTGTCTTATGGAATAAGGAACATTTTCTTTGAGATTAATTTTTAGATTAACCCATTGCTTGCCTGCTGCCGCCTGGTGTTGCGCCTGCACGCCAGTCACATTAAGCAGTTGTCCAACCCCGCGAATTTCCCGCATATTGTCGGGGGCAAACAAATTTTCCAGTCTAATGAGTAAGCTGTTATCTAATTGAAGGGAGGGAGGAGCAATCAAGGGCTGCTGAGAAACAACAAGACTGACCCTTTCCCGACCAGATAACTTCTCAAACAAGATGTTTTCCAGATAACCTACATTTGCTGTTTCATTTTTAGCACCTGTGGCATTATTTTGATCTGCACGTAAACCCGTAACCACGCCAACCGGCATATATAAAAAAATCCAAAGGATGATGAAAACAGGGATTATTTTGGATAAATATTTTTTCATGACATTACCTCATTGTAGGTTTTTACGCAGTTGCAAAATAATTTTTTTCACTTTTTTCCCGTCCAACTCATCCACCATTACCCGATCTGCCAGGATATCGGTTACTTTGCCGCTATGAAGACCAATGCGTGTTCCGATAAAAAGAGGATAAAACTTTTTGGCTGAATCTTCAACCACTGCGACGCGTCGTATTTGGTCGCCCATAATTCCAACAAGTTTAAAACTTTCTACTCCCTCCCTCTGTAACGGGAAAATAGATTCCGTTTTACCCTCTTTTCCTTTTCCTACGGCCGTAATTTGCACATCAACAAACGGCTTGAATGGGTCCGGTTTGCCCAACGGATTGTAACTATAAGTATTATCCCGTGTCTGTAAAACCTGCGGCAAAGAGGGCGTCTGCGTTTGCAAAAATGGTTTATTTGCTTCAGCGCAAAACGCATAAAAAAATGTCGTAAAAAGAATCAATAAATTGCATAAAATAATAGCTTTATTTTTTTTCATTTTTCTTTTCACTTGTTTTCTCTTTTTTATCTACAAACATGTACGTTTTTACGGTGCAAGATGTAGTAATGAGATATCCCCGCCCTTTAACTTCTTTGCGGTCACCCATGGAAATATCGGAAATATTGACAATGCGCGGCAACTTGGCCACTTTTTCGAAAAAACGAACAGTATTTTGAAAATTACCCGTCACGGTCACTTTTACGGGTATCTCCTCGTAAAAAGGTTCCGGCACAGGTAGATTCTTTCCATCACCGGACTTAGCAGGCGCAGTAGCTTGTTTTTGAGCTTCTGCTTGCTTCTGATCGGAAGGTTTAAGCATTGCGGAAGCTTTGGGAGGTCCGGCAGGTTTGTCCAGGACTTT
>CAIRSO010000267.1 GCA_903881215.1 uncultured Bacteroidia bacterium | reverse complement strand
TTTTCCTGATGTACTATCTTAAATGGGGTGGAAATTGGCATGCTTATGAGTTTTTACAACTCTCCTATATTTTTATTGGAATACTGATTATAGCTTCCTTCAGATCCTTGTACAGCTATAACATACACAAAGAGAAAGAGTTAATCAGGACAAATGAATCTAAATTATCCCTTCTACGGGAATTAAAAACGAAAGCAGAATTAAATTCGCTGCATTCACAAATCAATCCACATTTTCTCTACAATGCACTCAATTCAATTGCAGGATTGGCGCACGAAAATGCCGATAAGACCGAGCACATGGCACTCTCTCTATCAAAATTGTTCCGATATTCAATCAACAAGGAAAAATCCGATTGGACCACTTTGGA
Organism: uncultured Bacteroidia bacterium; assembly: GCA_903881215.1. Lineage (GTDB taxonomy): Bacteria > Bacteroidota > Bacteroidia > Bacteroidales > Prolixibacteraceae > CAINVV01. The sequence goes on along the minus strand of CAIRSO010000267.1, from coordinate 3,160 downwards.
AGAAGAACTGGAGATGGTCAAAATATATCTGGAAGTTGAAAAAGTCAGATTTGACGAACGGCTGACCTATTCCATTGAAATACCAGATGCCTTAAGGGAATACCGGATTCCAAGGTTCACGATTCAACCATTGGTAGAAAATGCAGTAAAACACGGTATTGCCAAATTAATTAAACCGGGTAAAATCGGGATAGTCGTCACTTTAGAAAATAATTGGTTGACCATTGATGTTTATGACAGTGGTCCTGCTTTCCCGGATGATTTAAACCCGGGCATTGGGCTGCAGGGAATTTATGATAAGATGGAAATATTGTATCCTGAAAGTTTTGAAATGAACTTCACCAATGCGCCTCTTAAAAAGGTGACCATAAGACTTAAATAGCATGGCAAATTTCACGACCCTGATTATTGATGACGAAAAGATTGCCAGAACCAGGCTTCGCAGATTGCTGGAAGAGTATCCTGAAACATTTCAAATAATAGCTGAAGCCGGAAATGGGATAGAGGCGCTTGAATTGATACGGAGTTTGAAGCCGGATCTGATTTTTTTAGATATCCAGATGCCTGGAAAGACTGGCTTCGAAATGCTAAAAGAAATGGAGGATTTCCCTCTGATCATATTCTGCACAGCCTACGAAGAATATGCTTTGAAGGCATTTGAAACCATGGCGGTCGATTATCTCGTGAAACCAGTCCTGCAAGACCGACTAGCTCTTGCTGTTGAGAAGCTGAAGAGGGTTAATGCAAAATTCCAAAAAAATCAGATGGAAGAACTAATTGAATTGATGAAACAGCATACCGAACCACAGAAGCTGCACTCAATTCCGATTACAATTGGTGAACGTGTAATCCTGATAAAACCCGAAAGAATATCGTATCTCTCTGCTGATGAGAAATATGTAGATTTATTCACACTTGATGGAAAGAAATTTACGACCAATTTGAGTCTGAAAAAATTAGAAGAGAGGCTACCTTCCAATTTTAAACGAATCCATCGTGGTATTATTGTCAATTCTGATCATATCAAAGAGTTCCGAAAATATTCCAGAGGTACCTACATTGTCGAACTTGTAGATGAAAACAAGACGAAATTGGAAACCGGACGAGCCTATGCTGATGAAATAAAGGATTTAATGTCCATTAATTAAGACAATAGTTCCCTAGAGACAAACTATTGGTATAATCAATTGATTTTAGCCTAAATCACAATCATTCCATATTTCGAATACTTTAACAATTCAATTATTTATTTTAACAACTGCCTATCTAACAAAAGGATACATTAGTGTTCTCCTAAATCTATTTTTTGTCAAACATATTCTAGTTTCCTTTTTATAAACCAACTTATCATTCCACATGAAGTTTGCATTTCTGTTTGTTCTAGTTTTTCTCCTTTTTGGTTTTGGAAACCTGCAAGCCATTGCTCCAATAGAAAAATTTCAAATCAAAGGTGTACTCAAAGATGCTTCTACAAATGATGGCATTCCTTATGCAACAATTACCGTAAAAAATAGCAAAAAGGTTGTTGTCAAAAGGTTTGCCGGTGATGTCAACGGTTCATTTAAAGTTCTTTTGGATTCCATAGGAAAATACAGTCTTACCTTTCAATCGGTGGGCTTTCAGTCTTTCACGAAGGATCAGGAGATCAGTGCAAAAAGCCCAAAGACTGATCTGGGAATTATTCTGATGAAACCCGGTACGGAGAATTTAAGAGAAGTTTCAGTGGTAGGAACCAAACCACTTGTCCGCACCGAAGTTGATAAGATCATCTACAGTTTGGAAGCAGATCCTGAGACTGCAACCAGTAACGCCCTGGATATGTTGCGCAAAGTACCGCTGGTAACTGTGGATGGCGAAGACAATATTCAGGTAAAAGGGTCTTCCAGCTTTAAGATCTTGTTGAATGGCAAGAACTCAACTATGATGGCCCAGAGTCCGAGGGATGTTTTGCGGTCCATGCCGGCTAGTTCGATCAAGGATATAGAGGTGATTACAAATCCTTCCTCTAAATATGAAGCCGAAGGCACCGGGGGCATCATCAATATTATTACGAACAGGAAACAGATCAACGGCGTCATGGCAAATGTTAATTCAGGCTTTGATTCACGGGGAGGTTACAGTGGATCATTTTATGTGACATCAAAAATCAAAAAACTAGGCTTCTCCCTCAATTACAATTACATGGATCAGAAGCAACCAAGGAATGAATCCAGTTCGAATGGAGAGAATTTTTTAGGCACTACTTACAGATACAGCAAATCTGACGGAACCAACAATTTCAATGGAAAAACCAATATGGCCATGGGGGAAATGAGTTATGAAATTGATTCATTAAATCTCTTGAGTCTCTCATTTTTTGGCTACGGCGGAAATTATATTGGAAATGGTATATCCAATTCATTCAGTTATGATCAAAACAATATATTGACCCGCCAGTACAGGAACAATACCAATACCAGCAGTGGTTATGGCAGCATGTCAGGGAATATTGATTTCCAACGGACATTTAAGAAGCCGGATAAATCATTCACCATATCTTACAAACTGGATAATTCACCCCGGAATACCAGGAGTGAAAACGAATTGCTTGGCATATTGAACTATTCTTCCTACAAACAGCGCTCATTGAATGATGCCTATGGGCGGGAGCATACCCTGCAAGTGGATTATTATGATCCGATTACCAAAATTCACCAGATCGAAGCCGGAATAAAATACATCCTAAGGCAAAATTATAGTGATGCCACAGTTTTTCATTTTGATGATGCAACCAACAATTGGGCCGAAGAAGGGTCAAAAGCGAACAAACTTGATTATAATCAGCACATCATTGGCCTTTATGCAGGATATTTGATCAAATTAAAGAAGATCAGCATAAAAACAGGATTAAGGGCTGAAGGGACCATCAATGACGGATATTTTAAGTCGACCAAGGACACTACCTTTACCAACAAGATGTTTAACCTGATTCCATATATAACATTTTCAAGAAACCTGAAAAGTGGCCAAAACCTTAAATTGTCCTATACCCAAAGATTGTCAAGGCCCGGGATCTGGTATTTGAATCCTTATGTCAATGATTTGGATCCTCTGAATATCAATTATGGTAATCCGAAACTTGCTGCCGAAGTTTCCCATGTTATAGATTTGACTTATGGTA
>CAIRSO010000266.1 GCA_903881215.1 uncultured Bacteroidia bacterium | reverse complement strand
GCAATAATCTTAACAAATCATTGATTTCCATTATCTTGAATGTTTTATTGTAATTTAAATTTGGTTTTTGCGAATTCTTCAAGAATCAGATAAGATGTGATGAATTCACTTTTTGCACTTTCGAAATTTACCTCAGCAATGGCCGCAAAATCAGCTATCCGTGCATATTCATTAATAGTTGTTTTACCGCTATGAAAATCTGATTCACCCATCTGGACATTGATTCTGGCAGTTTCAAGGTATTTGGATCTGATTTTGAGAATTTTATGCTTTAATACAACCTCATGATACTGTTTAATTATGTTTTGCCGGATCAAATCCCGTTGAACACCTGCTTCGTTTACGGCCTGATCTACCTGGGCTTTGAAAGAACCGATTGTGTTTTTTCTCGTTGCAAAATCAAAAAATGGAATTTTTAAGAAGGCCCCAATGCCATAGTTTAATTGATTGTTTCGAGTCGTCAGGCTGCTAGGGGTCACGCCCGCAATGGTATTCAAGGAGAAATTATCAAATGTACCATATCGTGCATCAGCCTGTATACCCAAATTCTCAGTCCAACGTCTGCGTTCGGTCTTAAGATTATACTCCCTGACACTGACTAAATGGTCTTTGGCTTTAATATCCAGATTTCTGGCTAAGGCAGTATCTATTATTGATTGTAGCGGAGGCAGCAGGTTTTCAATTCCCTCTGTAACAATAACAGCTTCCACTGGTTCCTGGGCAAAGCTGGAAAAATGCAATAAAATCAGGACAACCGAAGCTGTAAGAAAACGTAATATTCGCTTCATTTGATTTTAGTTAATTTGATCAATTAATACTATTCGAAATAATTGGTTTATACAAATATATAAAAAGTCAATCATACCGTGTCCTTCTGAAAAAGAGCGGGTATAGTTCTGAGTATCAGTTTGAGATCGTACCAAAAGGAATATTTGTCACCGATAAAGTGGTCAGCATACTCATTGTCCAATCTCATCCGCTCTTCTTCAGACATTACACCGCCTTTTCCCCTAAGTTCTACTTGCCACAACCCGGTTATTCCTGCAGGTGCAAGGAATCTTTTGGATACCAATCCCCGGGTTAGCAGTTCGGCTTCATAAACGGGCAGGGGACGATTTCCGACGATAGACATATCACCCTTGATGACGTTGATAAGCTGAGGAAGTTCATCGATACTGGTGTTACGGATGAACTTTCCAACTTTGGTTATCCGCGGATCATTAGAAATTTTAATGAAGGCGGATTTGCTTTTTGCAACCTCCCTCTTTTGTGTATTGTACCAGTAATCGCAAATTTGTCGATCCCCAATGTGCATAATTGGTGAGCATCTCTTCCCTTCTGGCAATTTGGCACAAACAGGGCAGGGTTTGGGAAAATCTATTTCAGATTGCTCTGAAGCGGTCGCATATTGATTTTTGTCCTTGGCCAGTTTTTTGAGTTCTTTATCTGCCCCTGTTTGCATAGAACGAAGCTTGTAAAAATCAAACGGTTCACGTCCGACTCTTTTGGAAATATAATATACTTTTCCCTTTGATTCCAGACGGATGGCCAAAACAATCAGCAAAAGAATGGGAGATATACAGATCAATACAGAGAAGGCGACAAACAGATCAAACATTCTTTTCGACCATGGCATTTCATATTTCTGATCCTTTGTTTGAATTTTATCATAGGTCGAAATAGAATAATTGTTTCTGTAGTCCGCCAAAAACCTGATGCGTCCAATCATGCTTTCGGCTGGAGGAAGCGGGAGGACAAAGAAATCGTCCATCCTTGTCTCGAAAGCCTTTCTGATGAAATCCTCTCTGAATTCATGCGTCAGTAAAATGAAAGCCACTCTGTCAAAATCAGCCTTTTCTCTTAACCATTCGTGAATTTCAATTCCACTTCCTCCTGAGATGAAATAATCTGAAATAACAACATCCGGTTTCTGCCCGGTCTTTAGGTGTTTGATGGCTTCCAGCGCATTGGTAAACTGAAGCATGGATACGTCAGGATGATCCTGAATGGCATTAAGACTTACAGACGACTGGCCGATGTATAACAAACTTAATCTTCTGTCCATATTTAAATTCCAGATTGACCAGTTAATTTACTGGTATCAATTATTTGAATTGCAGGCATCTACCATTTTAAGGCATAATGCACAGGAAATAAATTCTTATTGATAACTTCTGCGAGCTCCTCTGGATTAAAGGGTTTAGCCAAAAAATCCTGTGCTCCAAGCCTGTAACATTTAATTCGTTCCTTGCTGCTCTCCACACCGGATAACATGATGACCGGAGTATGCTTGGTGAAACCTCTCTGACGAACTTTCTCAAGAAAAAGATATCCATCCATATTGGGCATTTGAATGTCACAAATAATAAGATCAGGCAGATTGTCTTCAAGCCATTCGAGGGCATCAACACCATCACTTTTGCTCTCGACGTCATAGTTTTTCGATAGAAAATTCGCTAGAAGCAATCGAATGCTTTTTTCATCGTCAATTATTAAAATTTTGTGCCTCAAAATAATATATTTGTATTGATTATTAGGTTATTACCTGACAATTATGTTATGTTTGGAAGCAACCGTATTCCTCCGTAAAGCAGATTTTGACTGGTTAAAATCTTCAATTGATTATATTTTGTTTTTTAACGGCCAACTGGAATACCCTTCCACTAGCTTTCGGATTCGGTTGATGTGAAAATTGTCATATTTGCATTTCACTCGTAAATAGATTAGTTAAATTATTGTATATCATTAAG
>CAIRSO010000265.1 GCA_903881215.1 uncultured Bacteroidia bacterium | reverse complement strand
GTGCAACCTGGAGATTCAGCTCTTTAAACTTTACCGATGCTTCTGAATTACTCAGAGTACCAAGGCCCATAAATGATGCCTTCACTTCTGTCGATCCATCTTTATCTTTCAGAAAGTGAGTTCCTTTTTCTAGTTTAAGAGTTGCTTTCCCATCCCTATCGGTAGAAACGGAACCCAGGACTTCTGATTTACCATCAGCGAGGGTCATGAAATCAACCTTTGCCTCAAAAACAGGAATGGAGCCTGTTTCGACTTCCCCGGTTAGAATTACATTAAATGTTCGGCTTTCATCACTGTTTTTCAACGCTTTCAGTCCAAGAGTTGTTGCAGTGGTCTGTGCCATAAGCTGATAGGATGATGCTAGCATCCAAACGAGAAGGATCAGACTTTGTCTGGAAAATCCGGTTTTATAGGTCATGGTCTTCCTTTTTAAGTATGACGTGTTTTTTTGTTGATTTTCCCAGTAAGGCATTAAGGTTCTCCTGATCATGTGCAAGGGCATGGCTCATTTCTAGTTCAGCATCAGCTACTTCAGAAACCGGAATGATTGGGACAATTTTTGCAGCCAATGTGAAAAGAAAGCAGAACATGGCGATACCGCCAAAGGTTAAACTCCATTCAATCCAAGTCGCTGAATACAATATCCACTCCGGACGTGTATCCTGAATGGGCATATAGGGCGTTTCGAGTGTTGGGACAACGATCAGGTAACGGTTCATCCACAGTGCCAGCACAGCCACAATGGCAGCAAAAGTGATGGTGTTAATGGTGCGGAATTTAGGGATACCCATTATAACTATAGGCAATAAAGTTCCCACATAATTGGAGAAAACGAACTGCCAGAAATATTGGGTGAAAAGAATTTGAATCAGGTTGTCGTCGAGTTTTTTGGATCCGTACCATTTAGTCAGGTATTCGCTAAAGGTAAAATAAGCAAAAAACATGGAAAGAATCATCAGGATCATTCCGACACCAACAAAGTGCTGTTTGGTGATGTACTTTTCCAGATGATAAATGGATCTGAAAACGCGCATTAAAATGATGATCACCCCTGCTCCTGAGAAGACAGCTGCAATAACAAAATAGGGTCCAAAAATGGTGCTGTGCCATCCAGGTTGCAATGTTACGCTAAAGATCCAGGCCAATACCGAATACACGATAATCGCAATGGCGATGATCATGGCTGACATGATGTTGGTCACATTCTTGATACGTTTCCTTTGGGTAGGAGTATCCTGATAACCCAATGCGAGGGCCTTGTATATATTGATCCGCCACTTGGGAAGCTTTATATCTTTTGAGTCACGCATCAAAGCGAAATCGCGGATAAATGAAAGATAGAGGTAGATCAAACAGCCAAATAAGTCGGTAGTGATAGCGATTACGTCCCAGGTAATAGGCGACTGAATGCGCGGATACATAAATAGGAATGGCAATCGATCAAGTCGACCAATACATAGCAAAATATACAATGGGCCTATAAACAATGCAATGATGGTTGTTAATTCTGCAATTCTCAGAATTGGGCCACGCCAGGTTGTTTTGAACAAGTGCATCGATCCTGAAACCAGCGCACCGGCATAACTTATACCCATAAAAAAGATGAAATTGACGATGTAGACACCCCAAACAACATTGTCACGCATTCCTGTAATAATGTGACCTTTAAGAATTTGAAGAATTAGGCAGTAGATGGCAAAAAATATTGCCGCCAATAGAAAAGTGACCCATGCGTACCAAACAAAGCTCGTTTTTTCGAGATGTGGAAGAAACTCCTTCAACATCTCCTGTTTTCTTTTAGTAATTTCCATCTGTCGGATTAGTCTTTATGCATTTTTTTCACATAGGGGACATCTTTGTAACGCTGGTTGATTTCGTCTGGGTGGTCGAAACCGCGATCAACCGGAAACTGCCTGTTGACAGGTGGCAAATAGTAAACACTGGGTTTGGTTCCCAGGTCTTCCAGATGACGGTAGCCAGATCTGGAGGCGATGAGTTCTGAGAAGCGAATTGTTTCATCGCCATTGGTTACGATGTCTTCGAGCTGATCTCCAAAATAGATCACTCCCATAGGACATCCGGTTACGCAATGTGGCATTTTGCCATCCCTGATCATATCCGGACAGAAATCACATTTGCTGACGGTTCCTTCTTTCCCCGGAACACTGGTTTCGGGGGAGTAGGGTTGGTCGACATGCAAATACGGACTATCGGCCCAATTAAATTGTCTCGCAGAATAGGGACAGCCGGTCATACAAAATTTGCATCCGATGCAACGTTCGTTGTCAATTAATACAATGCCGTCTGTTCTTTTGTATGTTGCTCCTACCGGACAAACACTCACACAAAGTGGTTTATCACAATGGAAGCAAGGTTTAGGCATCCAATAAGGTGCAGATTCTTCTGATTCCTGCATCAGATATATTTTCATAAATTCCTGCTGTGGAGGGAGATGGTGGGCTTTCTGGCATTTTTCCACGCATACTCTGGCATTTTTGCATTTGGCCAGATCAATGACCATCACAAATTTGCGATGCGGAATTCCCTGGCGAGATGCTTCAGGTGAAATATATTTTTCCATATAGTTGATCTTTTCTTTCGCAACTTTGACCAATTTTCCATCTGGTGAAAGCAAAGTAATCATTTCGCCGGTTTCATTTTCCGGATCTACCGGTATATCTGCGAAAACGGTTTTAGCTGCGACAACCGATAATCCCGTCAGAAAACTGACCCTGAGAAATTTTCTGCGGTTGTTTTTCTTGTCATTTTGTGATTCGTCCATAAATAAATGAATATTAATGAGATGCTGAATTTATTCTAATGTTAGGATCAGCTTTTAGCCCCTACTTTATCCTTTTAACTTTATCCTTTATCCTTTTAATGCCCTCCTTCGTGGTAACCTGTCACAATTGATTTGAAATTGCTGTATGGTTTTGCACCGAACGTGCAGAAATATACATGGATGATTAAAAATAACGACAGCATAAAGCCGACGGCTATGTGTAATATGTCTGTAACGAAAAATGCATTTGTACCCAATAACTGTCTGATAAATGCACCTGAAAAGAGCATCGGTAGACCAGTTAAAAATATCAATGGCATCAGAACATACATCGTCATGAAATAGGTGACCTGTTGGATCGGATTGAATTTCATTCTTTTGGTTACGGGAAATGGGGCAGATTCATTCTTAAATATCCCATAAGTATAATATCTGAACTGTGAGGTTAATCGATCTACCAATCCACGCAATTGTATACGGTAATGACGGCCATTCTTTGAGATTGTATTGCCATAAATGAAAAGCATGTAGTTAAAGATCAGTATAAAACCAGAGATATTATGCATGCTTACTGCTAAATCAAACCGAATAAATGGATTTATCGGGTCTGAATATTGCATACTTAGTCCGCTGATAATTAATATAATAATCAGCAAGGCATTCAAGACATGCCATATTCTGATCAAGCCTGGATAGAGATATAGTTTGTTTTCCATGATTTTATTTTTTTGACACTATTCTAAGAACGCTATGAATGGCGATTCCGGCCAGTACTAGCAGAAAAATGGCCAGACTTATTTTATTCAGGTAAATATTTCTGTTTGCACCAATTACGTAAGAAGAATCAAGCATTACCTCATTATCAAATCCTAATCCAGTTGCTTTGGATTTTAACTGGTATTGGTATAGGGAGTTCATTAAGATAGAGTTCTTGGAATGGCACTCCTGACATAATTTTACGGCTTTCTCTTTTGGCTGAATATTGTGTGCAACTAACAGAGAATCTTGTACGTGTGCATGGCACTCAATACATCGAACATTTTGAAAATGGCGCGCCTGATTTGGCAGCCAGTCGTGTTTAGCGATGATATTTGGTTTCTCGTTGTCACTGATCAACTCAAATTTATTGATATTGTTGTGGCAACTAAGACAAATGTTGTTGTCGTAGGCAATAATTTTTTTGATGATCGAATCATTCCTTGCGCTGATCTTGTATGAATGGGGTTCATGACAGGTCCAGCAGGTAAAGTCACCGGCGTGCCTGATGGCATGTGTACTCAATGCATATTCCTCTTCTATTTTTTCAAACTGATATTTTGCATATTTTTCGTCGCCTCCGTGACAATCTATGCAGTTCATTTGTGGTTCCATCCGCACCTCTGCCGCATGCGGCCAGGTTTTGAAATCTTCGGAATGGCAATCGGTGCATTTAAATGTCTTGTGGTTGGATTGGTAGAAAAGAATCGTGTCAATTCTCATCCCCGGTTCCATTTTGTGTTTGACCAGTTTGTTTTCAACTGTATTGTTGTAGTTAAAATAGTTGTGGGCATGGCAATTTAAGCAAAGTTCATTGGTCCTCTGGTTGTCTGTTCTGATGGACGTGGTTTTCTCCTGAGCCTGCGATTCGACAATGCCGGACAGCACAAAAACCAGCATGAGTCCTCCGATTAGCTTAACGGCGTGGTTCATGTTCATTAGAAGTGAGAAATTTTAGTTCTGTTATTACTTAAAGATAACACTATGTACATTTTTATATATTATTTTTTAATAAAATGAGAAGCCACACTAATTGTTTCGTTTGTGGCTTCTCAAAGATATCAAATTACTGCATCTTGTATTTAATGGTT
>CAIRSO010000264.1 GCA_903881215.1 uncultured Bacteroidia bacterium | reverse complement strand
TGAATGAAATAAGCCTTATTCATCTGGCACTTAAAGAAAAAAATTATAATCTCAGCCAAACGGCCGAATTATTGGGAATCACGCGTGAATCTTTGAGTCGAAGGATGAAAAAATATGGTATTCTGGTAAAGAGAAGTGAAATTTTATAGCCCTCTTGCTAACTTCAGATAAACTGGTTCTTCTTTACATTTGGGGCCGGTTAGTGCATTCCGGGATAGTTTGTGTTCTGTCAGATGTTTCATTTTTTTTAGGGTCAGCTGATAAACAAATAATTTATTTGATATTTTTTGGAACCCGGAAAAAAATTCCGGGTTTTTTCATTTAGTATTGGGCAACAAATTCTCACCTAAGCGAGGGCAAATCAATTGTTATGCAAACCGAGGTGCCCAACCTCTTCCGAATAGTCGAACTGCAGATCCTCATGCAACGTGCCCAGTGACTTCTTAATTTTCTGAACCTGCCGCCAATAGAGGTTTCCAAGGGCACTGTTCATTGGCATGGAAATTCCTGCCTTTCTTAGTTTTTTACAGAAATGAATTAAGATTTCAACCTCTGTTTGTTTCGAACCTGAGTATTTGATTTGTTTGTTGGCAAAAGCCAGTATTTTTCGGATGCCCTTTTTTGCGATATACGAATTGTTTCTGTTGAGCTCCATGAACATTTCATCGATCCCGGATTTCACAGACAGGATGTAGGCCGGTTCATCATATGAATCAAATAGTAAATAGGTAAGCAGTTCTTTGTTCTCTTTTTTGTATTTGGCCAAAAGAATAGAAAGCTCCAGCAACCTGGTTGGATGAACCCTGCTGAGCTCAGTTTTTATTTCTTTTAGAGTGACCGAATTCATTGCTGTCTTTCAGGTTTATTAATCGTTTTTACCCTTCCAACCTCACCTGAAGTCAGTCGTACTTTAATTCCATGCGGATGAAAAGAACTATTTGTAAGTATATCCTTTACAATCCCTTCCGTAATTTTCCCTGAGCGCTGGTCTTCTTTCAAAACAACTCCAACCTCGGAACCAATTTTCACCTCACTTCTGGTTTGACCTTCCATCTTCACTTGAATTTTTGCCAAATTAACGAATTAGGATGAGATAATATATGATCCCAGCAGGTAATTTAGATTGTGAACAGGGTAATATATTATGATTATTCCCTATATTCGGATGAATTTTCCATCTCCTTAATAGAAATAGTTTGATGCCTGGAACCAGGAATAATTAATCAGTCAAAAATGTCAAAATCCTTCTTAATCCTTGCGTTTTCATTTTATTGTATGGTTTGCACAGGCAAAATGCCAGCGATAAATCCCAAAGCCTATTCGGCGGATATTATTATTTATGGAGGAACTTCTGCTGCCATCATTGCCGCAGTTGAGGCGGTTCATTCAGGCAAATCCGTTTTGGTGGTTTCACCGGATAGCCATTTGGGCGGACTTTCCTCCGGAGGACTAGGTTTCACCGATACCGGAAATAAATCGGTTATTGGCGGACTTTCACGTGAGTTTTACCACAGGGTTTGGCTGCATTACAACGACAACGCTGCCTGGAAATGGGAAAAACATTCCGAATTTGGAAACAAAGGTCAGGGAACTGTAGCCATGGACGGCGAAAACCGAACGATGTGGATCTTTGAACCGCATGTAGCGGAAGCTGTTTTCGAAGAACTGGTTAAGGAGAACAATATCAGGGTACTGAGAAATGAGTGGCTCGACCGCGAAAAGGGGGTGGAGAAAAGAGATGGCAGGATAATATCTGTCAAAACATTGTCAGGGATACACGTTTCAGGAAAAATGTTTGTAGATGCCACTTACGAAGGCGATTTGATGGCAGCTGCCGGAGTTTCATATTTTGTCGGGAGAGAAGCAAATACAGTTTATGGAGAGTCTTACAATGGTGTGCAGGCAGGAATAAAAGAGCGCGGGCACTTCTTTAAGGATCCCATTGACCCCTATAAAGTTCCCGGCAGCAAAGAGAGCGGACTGCTCTATGGTATTTCTCCTGACCCAATCGCAGGAAACGGCTCGGGCGACAAGAAAGTGCAGGCATACTGTTTCCGGCTTTGCCTGAGCGATCATCCGGGTAACCGCATTCCATTTCCAAAACCGGCACATTACGATCCTGCCAATTATGAATTGGTTGCCAGGGTATTGGATACAGGCTGGATGGATTGGTTTGCCAAATACGACAGAATTCCCAATAAAAAGACCGACACCAACAACCACGGACCTTTCAGTAGCGATTTTATTGGAGGCAACTACGATTATCCGGAGGCGAACTACGCCAGGCGCAAGGAGATCATTGCTGCTCATGAAGAGTACCAGAAAGGGTTGTTTTATTTTTTGAGCAATGACAAGCGGGTATCTGATGAGGTGAGAGGCAAGATGTCCATTTGGGGATTGGCTGCCGATGAATTCAAAGAAAATGGGAACTGGCCAAGGCAGCTTTACATCAGAGAGGCAAGAAGAATGACCGGGGTTTATGTCACGACAGAGCATGAGGTAACCGGTAAAACGCAGGTTTCTGATCCGGTTGGCATGGGTTCTTATGGAATGGATTCGCACAACATTCAACGTTATGTGACTTCAGAAGGAAAAGTGCAGAATGAAGGGGATGTTCAGGTAAAGCTGAAATATCCTTATTCAATTTCTTATGGCTCTATTCTGCCTAAAAAAGGGGAATGCACCAATTTGCTCGTGCCGGTTTGCGTATCAGCCAGCCATATTGCCTTTGGATCAATCCGTATGGAACCTGTTTTTATGATTCTGGGTCAGTCGGCAGTAGCAGCAGCCTGTTTGGCAATTGAAAACAAAATAGCAGTTCAGGATATTTCTTACGAAATGCTGAAGAAGAGGTTGCTTGAGCGGGGGCAAGTACTTCAAATGCTTAAAACTGATCAAAATTAAATAATGATGGAATTTCGAAAATTGATCCCCTTTTTGGTTTTGACTTTAATTTTTTGCTTTTCCTGTACGAGCGAAGTAAAAAAACAAATTGAACAAAAAAAAGTTATTGAGCGGTTTCCTTTAAAGGGATATGATGTTCCTGCTAATAGTATATCAAGGCCCAAAGCGATTGATGCCGGAAAACCCAGGATTGTTC
>CAIRSO010000263.1 GCA_903881215.1 uncultured Bacteroidia bacterium | reverse complement strand
CTGTGCTACACCTGCCGGAATTGACTCTTCAGCCTCCTTTAACCTCTCGGTCAGCTGCTGACGGGCCCAATAAACATCTACCCCGTCTTCAAAAACCACAGTTATAACTGCCAGACCCAGGCGGGAGATGGATCGAAGTTCAATAATATCAGGAATATTGGCAACTGCAACCTCAATAGGTGCTGTTATAAAACTCTCAACTTCCTGTACAGCTAACGAAGGGGCAATAGATATTATCTGAACCTGATTATTCGTAACATCAGGGATTGCATCAATGGGCAATTGTGTAAGGGAGTATGTTCCCCAACCAATAAGAGCAACAATAAATAATCCTATTATGAACTTATTCCTGACCGAGAATGATATAATCCTGTCTATCATAATTTGAAATAATTTGAAGTAATTTGAATTTTAAGAGTGAAAACACTCATGCAAAAATCCTTTCCTTGTTTTAGGTTGATCTTTTCTTTGTGAATCTCGTGGGTAATGTTTTTTTGTTTCCCGCAAAGCAACAATTAGGCTTTCGCTGAAGATCACAAAAGACTTTATTAACAGACGGTATGAAAACGGATAATAAAAATCCGTTCAGAAAAGGTCAGATTAATAAAGTATCAGATTAATGAAGGTGGAGCTCTTAAGGAAGAACAATCCAAAAGGAAAGAATTACTAAAACAGACTAATATTTCGGGATATACTACCCCTGAAAGATCAGTATTAAAAGATGGACGGTCAGATGGCTGATTTATTTCCAGAACACTAACCTGAGTAAATTGTACAGTTCTTAACGGTCGTGCCTTTTCTGAAGTAATATCATTAAATGCGTGGCAATGAACTGGTAGTCCGGTATGATGACCAGTATTGCCGAAAACAGGGCACGATTCATTCTGACAGCTAACTGATTCTAACACATGATGATCGTGGGGGATAATCATGTGCGCCACTATGGACAGGCATACAAGCCAAAGAAAAGATAGCGCAATAATTTTTTTCACGGATTTCAAAATCACTTTAAATCACATTTTCTAAAGGCAAATATAGTTATTAATGGATTTATGTCCCGGTTAAATGCAATTAATAATTTTACCAGGTGTATTATAAAATAATCTATTTTTGTTAACATGATCCGAATAACACTTAACAATTAGAAATATGAACCGAGCATGTTTTCACAAAAACACAACCGAGCTTGCGAGCTCAACGAAGTTAAACTTGCATGAACAAAATAAACATGCGAGCCCCATCCGACCATTAAAAATCAATTTTGCACGGATGAAAAAACGGTATTTAATCTCGTTAATTTTTTGTGTATGTTTATCAGTTACACTATATTCACAATATGTGGGTCAGTTTGCCGGAATACAGTCTGTAAAGCCCCAGATTAATATTAAGGCATACAGTTTTGATCTCAATGATGTCAAACTTTTAACCAGCCGATTCAAAGAAAACATGGAATTGGATGGGAAATGGCTACTCGAAATAAACAACAACAGACTACTTCATAGCTGGAAAGTAAATGCCGGGATGCAGACAAATGGAAAGCCTTATGGTGGATGGGAGGCACTTGATGTAGAATTGAGAGGTCATTCAGCAGGTCATGTCCTTTCAGGTCTTGCGCTAATGTACGCTTCAACAGGAGATCAAAAATATAAAAGCAAAGGAGACTCACTTGTAAGGGTAATTGCAGAAGTACAGGTAGTTCTTAATAAGGATGGATATATAAGTGCATTCCCTGAGAATCTTATTAACAGGGCCATTGATGGAAAACAGGTATGGGCCCCATGGTATACACTTCATAAAATTATGCAGGGACTCATTGATAT
>CAIRSO010000262.1 GCA_903881215.1 uncultured Bacteroidia bacterium | reverse complement strand
ATACCTATTGTTCTGATTTGCATTTTTACTGTCGAGCATGGATATGCTGCTATTGCCAGCGAGTCCGAACACGGTTATTTTTCCCTTTTTCATGGGAAAGTTCAGTTTGAAAGAGAAGTCTTTGTATTTAGGTATCCCGGTAGTACCCAAGTCAATAATACCGCTCATTACCTCAAGTGTAGAGTATCTGAAATTGGCCAAAAACGATGACTTATGGTTTTTATTGAAAGGTCCTTCCGTTCCGGCTTCGAAGCCGTTGAATCCAACCTGGAAAAGGTGTTCGTACTTTTGGTTGTTCCCATTGCGCATGTTGAGATCGAAAACGCCGCTCAATGCGTTGCCATATTGCGCCGGAAAAGCTCCCGTAAAGAAATCGCTGTTCTCAAGGAGGTTGTTGTTAAGCATTCCGACCGGTCCGCCGGTGGTTCCTCCCTCTGCAAAATGGTTGGGATTTGGGATGTCAACCTCTTCGAGCCGCCATAGCAATCCGCTTGGCGAATTTCCTCGAATGACAATATCGTTGCGCTGATCGTTGGCTGAAGAGACACCGGCATAATTCATGGCCATCCTGGCTACGTCTCCCCTGCTACCTGCATATTTCTCTGTCTCTTCAACGGTGAAGGAGCGCGCACTCACGGCAGCCATTCTGTTCCTTGGATCCTCTTTGCGCGCTGAGGCTTTGACGACAATCTCCTGTCCGGTGATGACATTCTCCTCCAGATCGGCTTCGATCACCACCTCTTTAACCGAATTTATGATGATGCCCTGCACGAATACCGGACGGTATCCGACGAAACTAATCTGAAGACTTTGTCGGCCAATGGCGACCTTATCCAGCCTGAAATTGCCATCCGGATCGGACATGGCACCTTTCTGCGGATTGGAGCCTACCAGGACAACAGACGCTCCCGGAAGGGGCAATTTGGTCTCTTTGTCGCGAACAACTCCGCGAATGGTTTGCACGGTTTGTGCATATAATCCGATTGAAAGAAAAAGTATCGGAATAAAAAATAATAATCGTCTCATGGCTTCTACTTGTTGGTTGATGAGACAAAAATCACACATCCATCTATAACTTGAAGCAAAAATCTGACGAAACGAAAAAAAACGGGGATGAAATGCAAATATGGTGGATAGAATCAGCACAGCTACCATTTGGCGGAACGATTAAAAAATTTGCCAGGAAGGCTATTACATCACGGCACAAATCTTACGGACTTCGGCAAGGCGTTGTGATAGGGTCTTGTCTTGCCTGGCGGTTTGGATGTTGTAACTCACTTGCATTCGCAGTAACAAATCAGAACTGACACCAAGTGCAGCCTCCATAAGCAATGCAAAGTCGGTGGTTACGGTTCGTTTCCCGTTTAGAATTTCATTCAGCATTGAGTATGACAAGCCAAGTTTCAATGCCAATTTTCTTTGCGATAAATGGCGACAATCCAATTCTTCCTTTAGCAATTCGCCCGGATGATAGGGGCGGAACGGAAATCCCAGGTTACCCATAATTATCTTATTTATAATGATTTGTAATATCAGTTAACGAACAAATTTCAATCACGAATGAACATCGGTCTCATTTATCCCATTACAAGATATCGTGAACGCTAAACTTTATCCGGAACAACAAATGGCTTTCGGTATTGTCGTGTGAGCATTGCATCGGCTTCAGGGTCATTTTTAAACTTCATCTTTACCGGATCAAATTCAAGAGATCTCCCCAACCGGTAAGAAATATTACCGAGATGCATTACTGCGCAGGAATAAAATCCTTCCCGAATATCCCCTTTTGCAAGCTTTTGGTCATTGGCACGGATTGCATCGATAAAATCCGCATAATGATCGCTCAGGCCGCTTCCCTTTTCACCTGCTACGCGGTCTTTTCCATAGAAGGATTGCCATTGGTTAACATTTTTAGTCATATACCCTTTAGACCCGTAAAACAGGTTCCCGACCGAATTGTCCGCACTAACCATATAGGTATTACCTGTAGCCTGATTGTTCTCACTGTTAACCCCTTCGCGGTTTGTAATCCAGTGACGTACTTCGAATTGAAGGATTTTCTTCTTATCGCCACCTCCCTCAGGATTTGGAAACTCGAAAACAGCGATCAGGTCATTGGGCGTTTGTTGGTCATCATTGAACATGAAATGGCCACCGGCAGTACTGATTTTCGTTGGCAGGGTAACCCCTAATCCCCAGCGGGCTATATCCATTTCATGAACACCCTGGTTTCCCATATCACCGTTCCCATAATCCCAGTTCCAATGCCAGTTGTAATGAAACCTGTTTTTCGAGAATGGACGCTTAGGGGCCGGACCTAACCAAAGATCGTAATCGACCCCGGCAGGTACAGGTTCCTCTGGCGTTTTTCCGATCGTGTCGCGCCATTTGTAGCAAAGACCTTTTGCCATATATACTTCACCCAGCTTTCCACTATGCAAATATTCAGCCATGCTCTGGGAGCATGGATTACTCCGTTGTTCTGCACCATCCTGAACTATAAGTTTATATTTTTCTGCCGCCGCAACTAATTGCTGACCTTCGAAAAAATTGTAACAACATGGCTTTTCAACGGATACATGTTTCCCTGCCTGTAATGCCCAGATCGATGCAAGTGCATGCCAATGATTTGGCGTCACAATTGAAACAGCATCGATGTCTTTATCCTCATAAAGTTTTCTTAAATCAGTATATATCTTTGGTTTAGGCAAACCTTTATCGATGAAATGCTTTTTAATCCTTTCGTCGAACAGGTTGCTGTCAACGTCGCACAAAGCAATTACTTGCGCATTCTTCGAATTGGAATAGCCTGTGATATGATTCTGTCCCTGCCCTTTAATTCCAATTACTGCCACATTAACACGTTCGTTTGCACCTATGATTGAAGCATAAGACTTGGTACTGAACCCGATACCTCCAATTGTTATACCGGCCGACCCCAGTGCGCTTTTTTTGATAAAATCTCTTCTTTTTGTCATAATGATCGTTGGATAAAATAAAAAGTTAAAGTCATTCTTTTGGGAATTTTAAACGGGTTGTACAATTAATAATAAACGTTAGTAAATAATATAAATTGTCATCCAAGGATGTCATTTTTTGCCTGGACAGGTGATCAATATTTACTTGCGAACTCAGCTGTATAACCTTCAATTTCAGCATCCGTCAGCTGGATCCCGGAACTGATGATGATCCTGTATCTTAAGGTCAAGGATTTACCCGAAGAAATGTTGTAGTTTAATTCTTCTTTGCCTTTGGTGAAATCCTTGACACCAAATGGATTGGCCGAAAAAAGACCATAGCCACGCGCATGCCAGTAGGTCGGGTAACTCAGGTTTTTGGGGTGATCACTAATGACCAGCGAGATTTTTTCATTCCCGATACTTCCATACAGATCCATCCATTTTGCACGGGTTCCCCATACGGCCTCGCCGGAAACTCCTTCGCTGCTTCTGTAGTTTCCGGTTACGCCTTCATTGGACATGGCTTTTACTGTCGTAGGATTGCCGTGGGCATCCGAAAGGGTGACATCCTCCTTCGAAGGCAATTCAAGCTGACGAGCCACGCGAAGACCAAAACTACCCTCCTTGGTGTCTTTAAACAATACGGCGCCACCCGTGGCTGTTAAGGTGACAATCCGGTCAATCATGCGGATTGAACCTTTGGCGAAGAAATGGAATTCTGTCTTTTCTGACAGCAATTCTTTCCCTGCCGGATCGATCCAGCTTGAGGTGTTTATCATGGATCCCTCACCTATTCCTTCGGACAGTTTAACAATGCCGAGATGCTTTATCTGACCTCCATTGACATTCCTTTTCCCTTCTGATCCGTTACCCCAGAAATCATATCCGTTCACATTCCCATAATTGAGCCAGTTACCCACCTGGTGCAGATGGTCCCTTCGTTCTCCTTCTCTGGGTTTTATCGGAAACCCGCGTGTAATAAGTGTACCTTTTGCTGTAAGTATTGGATAGAGTACGGGTTTGTAAACGGTATCCGGCCACCAATAGGCTGTGAAGAGATTTCCGTCGACC
This sequence comes from uncultured Bacteroidia bacterium, assembly GCA_903881215.1. Lineage (GTDB taxonomy): Bacteria > Bacteroidota > Bacteroidia > Bacteroidales > Prolixibacteraceae > CAINVV01. The sequence continues at coordinate 2,575 of CAIRSO010000262.1, read as the reverse complement.
AATACATCAACCCTTTGGTCTTTTTCGTGTTTAACGAATGTAACTTTTGAGTCTTTGAGGGGTTGTTTTGCGGCTTTTTGTCCTAAGGCGGTAAGGCACAAAACTGCCAGCAGGACTATTGAAACTGATCTTATCTTCATGATTAGTTATACTTTAAATGAAGTATTGGTAGAATTATATATTGATTTTTCTTTTCCTTGCTTCGACAAGCCATTGACCTGAGACCAGATGTTCATTGACAACTGTGACCGAATCAAAACGGTCGACTGTCGGACAAATATGCCAGGGAATACCGTAGAGTGGGTCACCGATATTCCAGTTATCTGCTTCAGAAGTCCTGATTACCATATGCTCTTCACTGTGTGTAATGATAGAATAGTCTTCGATTCCAAAAATTTTGACTCTTGGCTGAGGCATTTCTGAAGCGACAGCTTTGTGGCCCAAATCGAGACACAACAACCCTTTCGATGGTTTACTGATGATGCGCATAAGCAACACCGCAGCATGCAAAAACTCCATGTCTTGAAATGCACTGCTGTAATTATAATCCCACAAAAGAAGTGTTCCCGGACTGGCTTCAACTCCCTTTCGCAAGGCATGAATTGGAAATGTTGGTGAGCCTCCGGCAACAATATTTATTGTACCTGCACTTGCTTTTTCAAGTTCTTCGATCATCCTTAAAACCGGCAAATAGGAGTCATTGCAAATTTTTTGTCTTAGTGTCACGTCGGTCTCTCTGATGTGACCATCGTACACGTGAATTCCAGCTGACTCTATCATTGGCAAATCGATGATCATCTGATAAAGGCGAACTGCTTCATCTCCTGGAGCGATACCGGAACGATTCATCCCATTGTTGATATCGAGCCAGACATGCGTCTTCAGACCTGTTTGGCAGGCCAACTGCGAAAGTTGAAGAATTACTTCTGCGGAATCCGCGATGCATGATGTTTTTGTCTCAGGAAAAAGCTGTTTTAGCTGAAAAAATCTTCCAAGATTGGGACCTACCGGTTGAATAGCAAGCAATATGTCTTTTGCGCCGCACGTTGCGACCATCTCGGCTTCGGAAATTGTGGCACATTTGAACTTGTAAATGCCATGCTTCATCTGCATTTTGATGATTTCGGACATTTTGTGCGTTTTAACATGCGGCCTCAGCAGATCGACACCTCCTGAAATTTCCACCATTTTCCTGATGTTGTGTTCAATCCGGTCGGGGTAAACTAGAAGCGCAGGTGAATTCACTTCATTTACATTGTCGACGACGTACCACAAATCATTGGGAGATAAGGTTTTTCTCATATGTATTCCTAGTATATTTCAAACATGACCGTAATAATAATCGATTAAAGCGAAAATAATACTCTTCTGGCATATGCCTCTTTCGCTAAAGCACAATTACAAACATAGGGACTATTTAAACCAACTAATCAATCTCCTGTTTTCTGGGTTGAATTTGGGGAATCATGATTTTTAGAATGCCCCAGGCCAAAAAGTACATCGAGCTGGCAAACATAAATATTAAAAAATAACTATGGGTAAATTCCAATATTAAGCCTACGAAAGATGCTGCAAGGGTACCTCCAATAGCACCGGCAAAACCGGACATTCCAACTACTGTTCCAACAGTATTTTTGGGGAATATATCTGAAACAACTGTAAATATATTAGCTGCAAATCCGGTATGTCCGGCAGCAGCAATAGCAATTAGAGCAGTAGCTATCCAAATATTTTCAGTACTTGAGGCGGCTATAACAGGGAAAACCAAAAAAGCGCAAATTAGTATGATGGTCTTTCTTGCGTAATCGATGCTTTTCCCTCTTTTTATTAAATATGAAGATAGCCATCCACCGATAATGCCACCGGTTCCGGATACAGAATAGATAATGATCAAAGGAAGAATCATTAGCTTTATATTAACGCCAAATTTACTAGTTAAAAAATCTGGTGTCCAGAACAAATAAAACCACCATACCCAATCTGTTACAAAACGCGAAAGACATATGGCAATGGTTTCCCTTCGGGTGAATATTTCCTTCCATTTTAAGGGTTTCACATCATCAGATTCATTATCGCTATGGATATGCAAATATTCTGCCCTGGAAACTCCCGGATGGACTCCTGGTAATTTATAGAACATTAGCCAGAAAACCATCCAAATAAAACCAAGTGCCCCCGTAATAATAAATGCCCATTGCCAGCCGTAAGACAGGGTAATGGCTGAAACAATGATCGGAGCGGTAATTGCCCCAACATTGGACCCGGAGTTAAACAATCCGGTTGCAAGTGCCCGCTCTTTCTTCGGAAACCACTCGGCCACTGATTTTACTGCTGCCGGAAAATTTGCCGATTCACCCAAGCCAAGAAAAAAGCGCGCCACTCCAAAGGAAAAAGCAGATCTTGCTGCTGCATGGGCCATCCCGGCTATACTCCAGAAAACAATGGCAATCGTATATCCCAGTTTTGTTCCGATTTTATCCAGTATCCTTCCGGAGATAAGCAATCCGATGGCATAGGCAGCCTGAAATGCAGCAACAATATAACCATAATCTGCTTCTGACCACCCGAGGTCTTT
>CAIRSO010000261.1 GCA_903881215.1 uncultured Bacteroidia bacterium | reverse complement strand
TAGAGAGCTCTACTCCTTGAATCCAAAGTCAAAAGATATTCGGCAAATTCTTGCGGATCATTTTGTAAATCCCTGCGTAAGATACCGATGATCTTTTCTTTCTTTTCAGGTGGAATTAGTGCCCAGCGAGCATTTTTATCGTAAATCTCTTTAAATTTAAGAATAGCTTCAGCCTGGCTGAACATATCCTTAATCGAGATTGGCTTGATCGTTACGATATCATCTACAGCAGGTACAAGAGGAACGTTGGTAGGAGAAACTTCTTCCACCATACTATCCCCTTCTCTGAATTTACAGAAGATTTCATTACCGATGAGTTCAGCTTTCCATCCCATGCTAACAATCAATTGGAAGACCTTACTATTCGTGGAGGCTCTGTTGTAAAAAATTTTGAAGGAATCAAAACCTACAAACTCCAAAGATGAAGGCGTGCTTCCAACCATTACATGTTTGAGCCTTCTCTCAATCTGTACAATACTTTCCCTTTTTAGTGGAGCAAGAGTGCAATTGATACTGGCTGGCTTTTTCTTCATGAAATCAAGTAAAAAGAAATTGATCATCACTTCATTCCCTTCTCTCACGACTCTGTCATCAGCGAGACCACCACAATACCAAGCTAAGGCACTGAGCCCCATTTCGGTTTCAATTTCGTTTCTAAAGGTGATCATTTGAACATCACTATCCTTCTTTTTGTCATCGAAGAAAAATAATCGGTCTTTTTTTGAAGACGCGACAATCCCCTCAAATCTGAATACGGTAGTAAGAAACAACGACAATAACGCGCGTCCTTTCTTAATGATTGAAAACTTTTCCATGAGTGAAATCTTTTTGGTTTCAGTTTCTGGTTCATTTACAACTACTGGTTCAGATCCCTCGATAATTTGAGGAATAATGACAGCAGTTTTCGTAATTTTTTCCGTTACCTGTACTACCTGTTTTTTAGAATCAGGTTTAACAAGTTTCAAGAATTCCTCTTCAACCTTAACTTTAGTGGGGTTTGTAATCTCACTAACATAGATTTGTAGAGTTCCTCTCATTCCTCGTCCATGATTTTTGGACTGATGATGAAGTTGAATCTTGCAAAATTCAGTTAAAAAAACTTTCGCGTCCCTTATAAAGGTACGGTTATTACTTTTAATAACTAAAAGCTCAACCAAACCCCCAACCTGGTGGTCAGTGGTAAAAGTTGGTCCAACCCTTTTTTCCAAAAGAGCTTCAATCTTACGGGCAAAATCCCTTTGCTCGCCTAGATTCTTCCATGCAACCTTTTCTTCCATTTTTTATATATAGTATTAATTTATTTCAAATAACGAATATCTTTTGTATTATATCATAATAATACCTAATTGTCAATAGAAAATAATTGGCCCCCACTTTAAAAGCAGAAGGCCAATTTTCTAGTACTCACGATTTTTTACTTTTTTGAATCTTTGTATTGTTGGACAGCTGATACTGCCAAGTCTACATCTTCCTTCTCCCACAGCTTTAAATTTAAAAGGTTCTCCCCTATTTTATCGGGTGATAAACCTTCAGGTAAACTCAAGCATGATTTGCATAGCATAAGAGTTTCTTGAACTTTCGCTGATGAAATTGTTTCTTTCATAGGAATAGATCCATATAACCCATCGTACATAGGCAATCCACAATTAGGACAATTCCCAAGTAATACATTTTTCTTTCTTTTCTTTTTATTAAGTACCATTATTATAAATTTTATGTTCAATGCATATTACAATAAAATAATATATAAGTCAATAATACATAAAAAGAGGCTTCGTTTTAACCGAAGCCTCTTTATACATTACTCAACCCAGATATGATTTC
>CAIRSO010000260.1 GCA_903881215.1 uncultured Bacteroidia bacterium | reverse complement strand
TTAACAATTGTTGATAACTTATATTTCCTAAATATTTGATAATAAAATAGATGCATTTTTGTATTTAACTAGATATTGAACTATGTTTTACAATTTTTCAGAGATCATGAAAAAAAATTGAATTTTCTTTGAAAAAAAATATTAGTTGATCTTCGTGAATTATCTTTGTTCTCAGAATTGAACGTTAAAATCTATCTGAGCCATTCAGTACAAGATGAATATTCCTGCAGAAAAGAATGCTAAAAAGATGCGTTACCTGTTTATTCTAAATCCGGTAGCCGGTGTAGGAGGGAGGAGGGGTTTCCTGCAAATGATTGCCGATGCCTGCAATGAAAGGAAATTGAAGTTTAAAATACTTTTTACCCGCAGCCGCGGAGATGCCAAAAGGATCATCGAAAAGAAATTTGATAAATATGATATTTTTGTAGCCGTTGGAGGTGATGGAACGATGAATGAAGTTGCCTCCGCTCTTGCGGGTACTACCGGTATAATGGGTTTAATCCCTGCTGGATCTGGCAATGCCCTGGGTCGGGAGCTGGGAATTTCCATGAAACCGGAAACCGCAGTACTACAGCTCTTAAATGGTCATCCAATTTCTATTGACACAGGCTTGGTAAATGGACGCAGATTTATGAATGTTTGTGGATTAGGTTTTGATGATCATATTGCCCGCTGCTTTGCAAAAGTTGTCAACAGAGGGCCAATTCCATATTTTAAAGTTACACTCAAAGAGTTTTTTAAATACAAGCCCTCAACATATACCGTAGATTTAGATGGCAAATCAAAAAGCTACAATGCTTTTGTCATGACCCTGGCCAATACTTCTCAATACGGAAACAATGCCTTTATCGCCCCCAAAGCCAGTTTAACAGATGGCGTATTGGATTTTTGTGCGTTAAGACCTTTTGGTTTTTTTGGCGCCCTGAGATTGGGCTTCAGATTGTTTAACAAGACCATTGATCAATCGCGGTTTTGTACCTATTATAAAACGAAGTCACTTGTGATCAATGGGAACAATTTGAACTTTCATGTAGACGGCGAACCGGTCAAAAACAGCGATCCTCTGCATATCTCAATAGATCCTTTGTCATTGAATATTATAGTACCATAATCCGAAGGGATTGTTGGCCTAAGAGGTGAGTGCATTGAAACTAGCATTCAATGCCTAAACACTGATGTTTTTTAGTAGCTTTGAAGTTTAATACTTTAGTTACCAGAATTATGGGATTGGATATATTGATTACATTATTACTCGTTTCTTTCAATGGTTTTTTTGTTGCAGCCGAATTTGCCATTGTTAAAGTCCGGGCATCTCAACTTGAAATCAAGGTTAAGGAGGGAAATCGTTTTGCCATACTTTCCAAACACATAATCTCTCACCTCGATGGCTATCTGGCAGCTACTCAACTTGGGATTACCTTGGCGAGTTTAGGATTGGGCTGGATTGGAGAACCTGTGGTCTCTAAAATTATTATTAAAATTATGGATCTGATGGGATTATCCATCAGCCCAGAATTGGCTCACACTATCGCATTACCTGTGGCATTTGGAATTATCACCATTCTGCATATTGTATTTGGCGAACTTGCTCCCAAATCATTGGCCATTCAACGATCAGAGAAAATCACCTTAATCATTGCCTATCCATTGCAATTTTTCTACATCTTGTTCAGACCTGTCATATGGATATTGAACAGTATTGCAAATAATATTCTGAAGATTATAGGTATTTCAGCCGTACATGGGATAGATGTACACAGCAGCGAGGAACTAAAATATTTGGTACAGCAAGGCCAGGAAAGTGGGAAGATAGATCCACATGAATACAAGATTATTAAGAATGCTTTTGATTTTTCGGAACAAACTGCCAAGCAGATCATGGTTCCAAGAACCCAGGTATTTGCAATTGATGTCAATGATTTTGATGAATCAATGCTTGATAAAGTCATTGATGAAAGTTATTCCAGGATTCCTTGTTATGAGGATAGTCTGGACAATACCATTGGCGTAGTCTATTTGAAAGATATTCTATTGGCACTCAGAAAGCATGAACCTTTTAATATTCGTAGCATTATACGAACAATTCATATCGTCCCCGATACGAAACACATTGGGCAATTGCTGAATGAGTTTCAAATAAAGCATCAGCAAATGGCCCTTGTTGTCAATGAATACGGCGGAACAGAGGGTATTATCACCATGGAGGATATCTTGGAGGAATTGGTTGGTGAAATACAGGATGAGTTTGACAATGAAATCCCGTTTGTTGAGCAAACCGCTGATAAAACGTACCATGTTATCGCATCAGCAACCCTTGATGACATAAACGAATTGTTGCCTCATCCACTGGAAAAGGATGACCAATACGAAACTTTGGCGGGATATCTAATCATGAAGTTTGGAAAAATACCGCATGTAAAGGAAAAAATCACCCTTGAAAATTACGAGATTTCCATCCTTAAAAAAAACAAGCGGTCTCTGGTTCTGGTTCAAATGATAGATTTATTAGCATAATTGCTGGTTGAATAGTTTGCCCGGCTCCGTTTCTATTCCATCCGATTCTCTTTCAATCTTTCGCCGTTTAGCCCACAAAATTAGCCACATCTTCTTCTGTGATGGTTTTTCCGCCCAGGATAATCAACCGCTCAATCACATTGCGAAACTCCCTGATATTGCCTGACCAAGAACGTTGAGCAAGAATGGCAAGAGCTTCTGGTGTGATTTCTCTCAATGGCTGACCATATTCGTTACACAATTGCTCAATAAAATAATTAGCCAGAACCGGAATGTCTTCTTTTCTTTGGTCCAAGGAAGGTACATGTATAAGAATAACACTTAGCCTGTGATAAAGGTCTTCCCTGAACGTACCGTTTTTGATCTCCTTCTGCAGATCTTTGTTGGTCGCAGCAAAGACCCTCACATTCACCTCAATCGGTTTGTCGCTGCCAACTCTGGTGATAATGTTTTCCTGCAAGGCACGTAATACCTTTGCCTGGGCTGAAAGGCTCATGTCACCAATCTCATCCAGAAATAATGTGCCTCCGTCGGCTTGTTCAAATTTTCCTTTTCGTTGTTTAATGGCCGAGGTAAATGCACCTTTCTCATGTCCAAATAGCTCACTTTCAATTAACTCGGAAGGAATGGCAGCACAGTTTACTTCAACAAAGGGATTTTCGGCACGTGATGATTGTTCATGAAGACGGTGGGCAATCAATTCTTTTCCTGTTCCATTGTCACCGGTGATCAGCACTTTTGCATCTGTGGGGGCGACTCGATCGCACATTTCCAGTACTTTTCTGATGGAAGGAGAATCACCAATGATCTCAAATCTTTTGCCAGCCTTTTGTTTGAGGATCTGAGTCTCTTTAACCAGGGCCGTCTTGTCACTGGCATTTCGAAGAGTGATCAGCAGACGATTGAGATCCAACGGTTTTTCAATAAAATCAAAGGCCCCTTTCTTGATTGCTTCAACTGCTGTGTCGATGGTTCCATGGCCACTTATCATGACTACCGTCGACTCTGGTTTGATGAATCGTATCTGTTCGAGAACTTCCAGTCCGTCCATTTCGGGCATTTTGATATCACAAAAGATAATGTCAAAATCATTGGATTGAACCAGCCCGATTCCGGTTTTACCATTCTCGGCCAACTCAACATGATAACCTTCAAACCCAAGAATATCTTTCAAAGTATTCCGGATACTTCTTTCATCATCGATGACCAGAATTTTCAACATAAGAATTTTAATTTCGTAATAACCGAGATTATGAGCAATCGTTCAAATGCACATCTCAAACATCACCCCTTCTTTCAAGGAAAAATGTGTGTGAATCAGTATTTTGATTTGCAGCTTTCGCAGGATGAAGTTAATAAATATTGTAGAGATGATGATCATCTCCACCCTGTTTTGGTCCACACCGGCAATCTTGCAACGATTTTCACGGTCGACGAAAATCAGCATATTATGAATGCGGTGAAAATCATCCAAGGGGAAAATGGAAGATTTTCGAAATGTTGCATCGGGTTCTTTTTCCTCCAGGATATCCATCAGCGTATCGAAAGCTCCTGAGCAACCTACAAGAATATGGGGCTGATGAATTCTGCAAATTTCCTCCATTGACTTTAGGTTCTCATCGAACCACGCTTCAACTTTAGCGATTTCGTGCAGGGTTGGAGGGTCAGACATTGGAAACAGTTCCAGTACCCTGGCAATGCCAATGTTAAAACTTTCTTTCCAGATAATTTGGTCACCTTCTGCCAGAATAAATTCATTGCTGCCTCCACCAATATCCAGTACCAGGTATTTCCCATTTGTTGGCGGAAGTGAATTGACCGTCCCGCTGAAAATATATTCTGCCTCCTGGTTGCCATCGATCACCTCAAGCGTCCAGCCAAATTGCTTCTGCACCATTTCTATGAATTCGGCTTTGTTGGCAGCTCCGCGTATGGCCGAGGTTCCTATCACCCGAACATTGGTGGCACCGAACTTGAGGATGTTTTTATTATGAAGAGAGAGGGCGGTTAACCCTCTCTCCATTGCTTCGGGAAGCAATAATTCTTTGTGGATACCCCCGCGTCCCATTTTGACAGCTATCCGTTCTTCGTGCAGTACCCTGAAGGTCCCGTTTGAATAGGTTTCGGCGATCAAAAGATTACAGGTATTGGTACCTAAATCGATGACAGCATTTATGATTTGTAGGTCAGCCATTTGCCCAACTCTTTCCAGGATGCCTTCTTGCCATACATTAGAATACCTGTCCTGTAAATTTTACCTGCTGCCCAAACCATGATGACAAAAGTAACAATGAGAATTACCATGGAAAGTATCAATTGCCAGGCAGGTACGCCGAATGGTATTCGGGCCATCATCACGACTGGTGAGGTAAATGGGATCATACTGAACCAGAAGGCGACACCTCCTTCCGGATTCTTGATGGCGCTCATCATTACCATGATTGCCAGAATGATGGGCATCATGATTGGCATCATGAATTGTTGTGCGTCCTCTTGTGCATCAACGGCTGAACCGACGGCTGCAAATAGTGAACTATATAACAGGTAGCCACCAATAAAGAAGAAGACAAAACATCCAAGGATCAGCGGAAAATTAACGGATCCAAGCATTGATAGAACTTCCTGTATTTTATCCATTTCTGCCGGACTGGCAGCCTGGACAGCCATTTGAGACTGCGCCATAACCTCGGTAGCTGTTCCTGCATGTGGCGCGGCGGGCATCATTCCTTTTGCTCCGGTAATAATCGCAATACCCAGAATAATCCATAGACCAAGCTGAGTAAGGCCAACCAATGCAATGCCAATAATTTTTCCCATCATCAGATCGAAAGGCTTAACACTTGAGATAATAACTTCAACAATGCGGCTTTGTTTCTCTTCCATGACACCCTGCATCACCATCTGGCCATACAATAGAATGAACATATAAATGACAAATCCGAAAATATAACCAAGGATCATTCCTATCTCAGTCGAACTTTTTTTGGCTTCTCCGCTTTCTCCCAATTTGATGGTAGTTACGCTGATGGGTGTTTTCGTCGCTGCGATTCGGGCTTCCAGATCAGGGATGGAGGTTTGTTTGATCACCTCAGCCATTTTCTCTTTTTCGATGACAGATCTGATGTTTTTCTGAATCTGATTTTTGACATCAAAAGATATATTGCTGGTAGAGATAAGTTGCACAGTTTTGGTATTCAGCACATTGGGCTGAATAACGAGGAGTGCGTAATAATCTGTCGTTTTGAGGTTGTCTTTGATCTTGTCGTATTCCTCCTGCGGGATAAATTTGTACTTGGTGTAATCGCTGCTTTCGAGCTGTCCCAGAAGGATGGTAGAACCATCATAAACAGCGATTGTCCGCACCTTTGTGTCGTCTTGTGCCATAAAGTAGGCAGGAAGAATAAACAGACCCGCCATCAATGCCGGCATCAGGATGGTCATAATGATAAATGATTTCTTCTTGACCCTGGTGGTGTATTCTCTTGAGAGAACTAATCCTATTTTGCTCATCTTGTTTGGTTAAGAGTTTTGTTTGACAACCTTGATAAATACTTCATTCATGCTTGGAATCAGCTCATTGAATGATACTATCTCAACATGATCAACCAGATCTTTGATGAGAGAACCTGAGCTGCTGCCATTCAGAAACTGAATTTTCAGTGTGTTGGTCCTGCCTTTCTCATCGTGTGCCAGGATGGAATATTTCCCGCCAAATTCGTGTTCAATCTTGGCAAAATCCCCTTTGTAGGCAACATCGAAGATGTTTGATTTGTATTTTTCACGGATGTTTAGCGTCGGACCATCCAGAATTTTTTTGGATTTATCGATCAGTGCAATATGGTCGCACAACTCCTCTACCGATTCCATGTTGTGTGTAGAAAAAATAATAGTGGCACCCTCTCTCTTCATACGAAGAATCTCCTCTTTGATGATCTCAGAATTGATGGGGTCAAAACCGCTGAAAGGTTCATCAAATATCATCAGTTTGGGTTTGTGAAGAACTGTACATATAAACTGAACCTTTTGCTGCATTCCTTTCGAGAGTTCCATGACTTTCTTATCCCACCAGGTGATGATCTCGAATTTTTCGAACCAAATTTTGAGTTCCCTCATGGCATCCCTGCGTGAAAGACCTTTTAGCATTCCCAGATAGAGTGCCTGTTCGCCAACTTTCATCTTTTTGTAGAGCCCTCGCTCTTCAGGTAAATAGCCAATTTTGGAGATGTCATCTGACTTCATTTTGCGTCCTTCGAACCAAATGGTGCCGCTATCGGGTGCCGTTATCTGGTTGATAATACGGATCAGCGTTGTTTTGCCTGCTCCGTTAGGTCCTAACAAGCCAAAAACCGAACCCTCCGGTACAGAAATGGAGACTTCGGAAAGGGCTTTAAAATTTGAATAGGATTTTGAAACTTCTTGTGCTGAAAATAGATCCATGCTTTCTGAAAGTTATGGTTAATATCGATTGAACGAAGATA
>CAIRSO010000259.1 GCA_903881215.1 uncultured Bacteroidia bacterium | reverse complement strand
CAGCAACAACAGCTACACCATCTTTCATTGAAATAAGATCGATATCCATGCGAAAGTGATCAGTATTTATATCCACCGCAACACGATATGGTTTAAAATCAGGTGAACTGTCATATGATTTAACAACTTTAATTCTTTCCTGAACCACCCTTCGCTCTTCTTTTATTGCACTCTGCCCCGGCATTCCTGGAGGAATATTACTTCCTGCGGCGAGCCTTCCGACACTTTCACTGTCGCTAGAAAATTGCTCGCTTTGTATTGCATCACGTAGTTTCCATTCGTTGAGGTCATTCAATTCAAATAACTCAGAATTTTGGATCAATTCATCCTTTGAAGGGCTTTCAATTTGGCATGCATCCAAAAATGATTTCATGGGATCCAAGAGCGCTTTGTATATCGCTCCACCGTTGATTCCATCTAGTTTTAATTTCGGGTCATCAATGAGCTCCCATTCGAAAAGTGATTTGTGTTCTTCTGGCTTTTCAGACGACTTAAACCAACTTTGATTCCATGTCTGAAGAAGAATGTCCTTTGATTCCGAAGATTTATACCGAACAGAAAAGGGTTGTAATGGATAATTAACTAATACCGCGTCACCGGCTTTATTGTTTTCACTATCAAGTCGATATTCCCTATTAAGGTGCGCTTTGAATTCTTCCACCACTGCCGAAGGGGGTATTTTTTTACCATCTGCACTTTCAAATCCAGTCCATGTTATAATCAGGTTTTGTTGCGCCGACAATAAGGTTTCTAAGAATAAATACCTGTCACTTTTTAAGGAATCTCTATCACCTTTTTGCGAAGGATTCTGACTCATGAGATCAAACTTTGGACGGATGGTGTGACGCGGAAAACTACCTCGGTTCATTCCTAACATTGCAACAACTTTAAACGGAATAGACCGCATGGGGATCATGCCTGCAACAGTTACCGCGCCGTTAAAAAATCCTTTACTTCCATGGCTTTGTGAAAGTTCATCAATGAAACTCTGCATAAAAACTGAAAATGGAAACTCTTGACTTTCTGTTCCCGATATCTCCGCTCTCTCTCTTAGGCTGGCAAGAGCGTTGCTAAATATAACAGCATTCTGATTGTCATCATCCTGAAGATCACTTTCGGAGGAAAGGACCCGACGCAGGAACGATGCAAAAATAGTATTCCATTCTCCAATAGTCTGTCTCCCTCTCGTTGCAGAAAATAGGTCTGCCAGCGTATCCACAAATTCGGCTAAACTACCTAATAACTCTGCTCCATCTCCCCCGACTTCCACGGAAGGGAATAACCCGTCAGACAATCGTGTTTCATCATCCATTATATACCCAGCTATTAACCGGTCAATACCATATCGCCAGGTATATGCATCATCTTCCTGAAGATTCAAACTATTTTTAAATGCTTTGTCAATCCCCCACCTGATCCCGCTGTTTGCGCACCACTGTTTTAGCAACTCACTATCCTTAATACTTAAGCGATTCCCTGATAGTTCTGAATTGCGTTCAAAAAGAGGCAGAATCAAGGATACTTCAAACCGGCTTGTGAGTGCTTGCAATATATCCTGTGCAAACTGGGCGATCTTATTTTCTGATAATACAGACTGATCAGATATGGTAAATGGAATTGATACTCCGCAGCGTTGTTTTGCACCTCCAAAAACCATTTGAACAAGTGGT
>CAIRSO010000258.1 GCA_903881215.1 uncultured Bacteroidia bacterium | reverse complement strand
GGATCATTTGGCCTGATGGAACGATTCGGGTGGTTTGGGCTGAGGCGGGTGAATTGATTTGTGATAAGAATGGTGATTTTTCCATATTAAAAGGAACCGTTCAAGATATTACCGAACGAAAACAAGCCGAAGAAGCTCTGCGTGAAAGTGAAGAAAAATATAAGCGGCTGCACGAGACCGCAGGTGTAGGAGTCGGCTATTATTCGCCTGACGGGGTAGTAATTTCATACAACAATATGGCGGCGAAACACATGGGAGGCAAACCTGAAGATTTTGTTGGAAAATCAATCTATGAGTTATATCCAAAAGCTGCTGCCGACTTTTACATGGGTAGAATCCAAAAAGCGATTAACGCCGAAGAAAATCAAGAGTATGAAGACAAAGTAGATTTACCTGCAGAACAAAAATGGTTTGCAAGTTCCTTTTCACGCATATTAGACTCTGGAAATCGCGTTCTCGGTGTTCAAATCACCTCAACTGATATCACAAATAGCAAGCAGTCAGAAGAAAACCTGCGAAAAAGCGAAAATAAATTCCGGGCTTTGTTTGAACAAGCTGCTGTTGGAATTGCTTTAACTGACGCCAGAAGCGGAGAGTTTTTAAGTGTGAATCAACGTTTCTGTAAAATCCTCGGTTACACAACTGAGGAAATGAAAGGCGTGACTTTTAAGACAATTACCCATCCTGAAGATGTTCAAATTAGTTTAGAAAAAATGAATCTCTTGTTATCAGGAGCCATCAAAGAGTTTTCGATGGAAAAACGCTATATTTGCAAGGATGGCAGTGAGGTTTGGGTAGATTTGACCGTAGCGTCTATGTGGGAACCAGGCGAGGAACCGACTGGATATGTAACAATTGTGCAGAATATCAACGAACGTAAAAAATCGGAATCAGCAGTAGAAAGTCGATTGATTGCGCTCACTCGTCCACTTGACCAACCTGAATCATTCGATTTTAAAGACCTCTTCAACTTGGATGATATTCAACGTCTCCAAAATGAATTTGCAACTGCTACTGGTGTTGCTTCTATTATCACATACCCTGATGGAACGCCAATTACTCAACCAAGCAATTTTTGCGGGTTATGTAATGAATTAATTCGAAAGACAGAAAAAGGACAACTCAATTGTTTTAAATCAGATGCGGAAATTGGACGCTTCCATCCAGAAGGTCCGATATTTAAACTTTGTTCAAGTGGTGGGTTATGGGATGCTGGCGCAGGTATTTCGGTTGGCGGTCTTCATCTCGCAAATTGGTTAATTGGTCAAGTCCGCGATGAAACACAGACTGAAGATCAAATGCGTGATTATGCTCGAAAAATTGGCGCAGATGAAGACTCTGTCATTGAAGCTTTTCGTGAAGTTCCTTTTATGTCTCAAGAACAATTTAAAAATGTAGGTCAGGTACTTTTCACACTGGCAAATCAGCTTTCTAATACTGCATACCAAAATATTCAACAAGCGAGATTCATTGCTGATGGCAAAAAAGTAGAAGAATCTCTTCGAATGAGCGAAGAACGTTTTCATTTAATCGACAAAGCTAGCACGGATTTTATATACAGTTATGACTTGCAATCACGATTTACACATGCCAATTCAAGTTTATGTAAGACTCTTAATCTTGAAGCAGCCCAGATTATTGGAAAAACACATGAAGAACTTGGTTTTCCACCAGAACAGTGTATTGAATGGGCGAAACTACACCAAAAAGTTTATCTCACAAATGACACAGTCATCTCAGAAACAGTAACGCCGATACTGGGTGGAGAATCCCAATATTATGAAGTGGTACTAAACCCAATTCATAATGAAAAAGGAGAAGTAATTGGTATTGCAGGAACTACGCGTGATATTAACGCTCGAAAACTTGCCGAAT
>CAIRSO010000257.1 GCA_903881215.1 uncultured Bacteroidia bacterium | reverse complement strand
CCACTCTCCACTCTCCACCATAAACGCCGCTCACTTCTACAACTGTTTAACTAGCTGTTTCTTCCAGTTTTGATAAGCATCTTCGTAAGCGCTCTTATTTGAGGTATCCGGAAGTACAGTTTCCAGCTTTTGCAGACTGGCAAATGCCTCTGCGGCTGAATTGTAGTACCCTGATCCAATACCTGCTCCTCTTGCGGCACCGACAGATCCGTCGGTATCGTATAGTTCAATGGTTGCGCCGGAAACTCCTGCCAATGTTTCCCTGAATACCGGACTTAGGAACATATTGGCTTTTCCTGCCCTGATTACATTTGCATGGATTCCTATCTCTTCCATAATCTCCATTCCATATTTAAAAGAGAAGACAATACCCTCCTGAGCTGCGCGGAAAAGATGGGCATCGGTATGGGTATTGAAGCCCAATCCTGAAACTTGCGCACCAATATTCTTGTTTTGAAGCACCCGTTCTGATCCGTTTCCAAAAGGAAGAATACTCAATCCTTCGGAGCCGATGGCAACTTTGGCTGCCTTTTCATTCATCTCAGTGTAAGAGAAGGCCCTGTTGCCAACATATTTGTTTAGCCATGAATTAAGAATGCCTGTTCCATTGATACAAAGCAGCACGCCCAGTCGGGCGGCTTCGGCTGTATGGTTGACATGCGCAAAAGTGTTCACCCTGGAAAGCGGATCATATTTTACTTCACCACTCACGCCATAAACAACACCGGATGTACCCGCAGTCGTGGCAATCTCACCCGGATTCAAAACGTTCAGTGACAAGGCGTTGTTTGGCTGGTCCCCGGCGCGGTAGCTGATGATAGTGCCTTCAGCAAGTCCGAGCTCGGCTGCGGCTTCAGCATTCACAACCGATTGAATCGAAAAGGTGGGGACGATTTGCGGAATGAAGGAACTGTCGAAACCATAATAATTCAGTAAACTCTCAGCGACTTTGTTCTCTTTAAAGTTCCATAAAATTCCTTCAGACAAACCACTGGCAGTGGTCTTGATATCTCCTGATAATTTCATGGCGATGTAATCTC
Organism: uncultured Bacteroidia bacterium; assembly: GCA_903881215.1. Classification (GTDB taxonomy): domain Bacteria; phylum Bacteroidota; class Bacteroidia; order Bacteroidales; family Prolixibacteraceae; genus CAINVV01. The sequence goes on along the minus strand of CAIRSO010000257.1, from coordinate 1,651 downwards.
CCGGCAGCATAATCTTATCGATCCGGCTGTAAAGTTCAGGCTCATTTTCCTTGACCCATTTAAGCTTGGATGCAGTGAAATTTCCCGGAGAGTTCAGTAAGCTGGCCAGACAATTTTTTTCACCCAGATCTTTGAAGGCTTTATTTCCATATTCTGCTGCTCGCGAGTCGCACCAGATAATGGAAGGTCGAAGTACCTTTTTATTTTTATCGACAACCACTAATCCATGCATCTGGTAAGAGATACCTATGGAATTGATCGCCTTTGGATCAACTTTTGAGGCACTCAAAACGTCATGGATAGCCAGTTTCAAATTCTCCCACCACAACTCTGGAGCTTGCTCTGCCCATCCTGCCTGCAAAGCCGTAATTTTCATCTCCTGTTTTGGATAAAAAGCGGAAGCCGCAACCTTCCCGGTCGTCGCGTCAAGGATAGATGCCTTAACTGATGAGCTTCCAATGTCAATTCCCAATAGATACATAATGGTATAATTTTAAAGTATAAATTATTGTCTGTTCTGTTGCAGTCTGATGTTATTACAGTGATTCACGTATGATTAGTTCTGTAGGTACGAGAAAATCAATTTTTTCATTGGCTATTGCAAATTCGGCAGCCTTTTTCCCCATCAATTTAAAATCAGTGGATATAACAGTAATGCCGTCTGCCACAAACTGTTTCATTGGAGTGTCATTGTAGGATAAGATGCCGAAATCTTCTCTGAGTTTGAATTTTTTGCGGTTGGCTTGTTCAAGAATGGCTGCCAGATCAATGTCTTCAAAGACGAAATAGACTTTTCCTACTTTTATATCCAACTCTTCAAGATTGTAGAGGATACTGAAATCAAGGTGGTTGTCTGCGCAAAATCTACTGACATTGTCAACTGATTCAATGGGATGGAAGGTGTACTGCGGATAAACACAGACCACTTCGTTGTACTTCCTGATAAGATGCCACCCTGAAGTCAGGCAGTTGTAAACAGAGTCTCCAAAATCCTGGTAAACTCTTGCCTGATCGGATTGTGAATGTATGGTCCAGTCAATAAGAAGTAGCTTTTCCGGATCGATTTCCCCAATGATTTCAGGTATCTCCGGATGGTTGAAGTTCATGATGATGTAAGAATTGAACTTGCCGTTGCTGCTGTGTATGATCGATTTAAAGAGTTCACAATTGTAGTGGTGAAAGTTGATGTCCACCATCGTGTTTTTCGGAAGATTTAGTTTGAATGCATTATACAGAACCTCTTTGTATGCCTTGAATGTGTCAAGAAAAAGGAAAACTTTCTTTTGGGAACGGGTCACAAAATAACCCTTATTCGGAATGGCTTCGACAATTTCCCTCCTCTTTAATTCGCTGTAACTCTTGAAAACTGTATCACGCGATAGTCCTGATTCTTTCATCAGATCGTTCACCGAAGGCAGGGGATCGCCTTCCCGCAGCATTTTTAAATTGATGGATCGTATCAAGGCATCAACCAATTGCTGAACCTTTGAAACACCGGAATTTAAATTGGGTTTGAAACTGAATTTTTGCATTCGAAAATTATTATCATCTGTTCTGATCCGTTCTGCAAATATAAATTCTTATTGGTACCCAATCCTATAATATCTCATGTTGTTCAACATGATTTGGATGAGGGTTTGATATTTATAAT
>CAIRSO010000256.1 GCA_903881215.1 uncultured Bacteroidia bacterium | reverse complement strand
GACGAGTCCTTCCTTTTCATCATACCTCAGGTCGAAATGTGCAACTCCCGACCAGTTTAATTCTTTGATTATTTTCGAGATAAGGTCATAGATATTGCTGTCATGCAAAAAATCAATGTTTGTGAAGGGGCTAAAGGTCAAGGGTACATTAATAGATCTTTTTTGCATGGTCGTTGCAAGCAATTTGCCGTCCTTGCTTAAAACACTGCACCCCAGATCATACCCTTCAACGAAAGACTGAACAATATATTCGCCGGATTGAATGTGATTCAGGCAGTACTCTTTCAGAGATGCAGGATCATTAAAAAACTTGATTCCAATGCCTCCGTTTCCCCTGGCCGGTTTAATCAGTACCGGAAAATTGATCTCCGAAAGTTCGTCTTCAAAAACAGGTCCGGTCTGGTACAAAATTGTTATCGGATAAGGGATATTGTTAGCTTTAAGCCAATTGGCGAACTTCCATTTGTCAACAACATTGTCAAAAGTTTCGGCTTTGGGATAAGGCGCAAGCCTTGTGTATTTCAAAAGCTCACTCCCATTCTCAGAAAGAAAACGGATAGTAGGTTCATCAATCGTTAAAACAATATCAATTTTCTTTTCTTTTACAATCCTGAGCAAGGCTCTCAACCTGCCGGTATCACCTTCTTCGACAGGATAGCTGAAATATTTCTTGGTATATCTTGAGAATCGAATAGCCGCGGAGGGATTGTTGGAAAGAACATATATGTGAATATTTTCCATTTGTCCCAGGCACTGAAGAACTGGTAACGCAAAAAAACTCTCTCCGTCCGGTATCAAGACTGAATATGGCTTATTGAAATGATGAGTTCCTGACATAAACAAGAATAAGTGTTTTTAACAGGTTAAATTGAAATAATTTTATCACGGATATTGGTGAAGGCGCGAACAATTTTGATATTCAACTGAATGCCTGATGAAAAGAGTAAAGGCAAAGGATCTTTAAGATGTGATTTTAATTTGGAGTGATCATAATAACTGATAGTGCTCTTTTTGAATAAGAATCCAAAGAATGAAATTTTGAGGGCAGTTACTGCATCCACATATCGCATTGGAGTATACTTAATTGGAGGAAATTCCATATTCAATCCCTCCAGTACAGCGAGTAGTGGAAAGTTCACACCGGCACAATAAGATCCAACAATGCTCCCCCAATAACGGGCATTCATTTCAATTATCTTTACTTGATTTTCTTCTTCATCAAATCTGAGATCAAAATGTACTACCCCGGTCCATTCCAGGAGCCAGATTGCCTCTGACACAATCTTGTATACTCTTTCATCATATAAAAAATCGATGTTCATGGTTGGTCCAAAAAACATTGGATCGTTAATGATTCTCTTTTGAATTGTACTTGCCAATATTTTTCCATTCCTGCATAAAACACTACAATCAATATCATAGCCTTTGATATAAGATTGGACTATATACTCTTTGGGAGCAATATGCTCTTTGCAATAATTCACAAGAGAGGATGGAGTATCGAAAAATTTGATACCAATTCCTCCATCACCACTCAGTGGCTTGATCAAAACAGGAAAGGACAAACTGGCTAAAGCTGTTAAAAATTCATTGCCATTGTCATACAATATTGTTTTTGGCACCGGAATATTGTTTATTCTGAGCAATTCGGCCAACCTCCACTTATCTACGGCTATATCAAAAGATTCAGCTTTTGGAATAGGTGCGATAGAAGTATATTCCAAAAGTGGCTTTCCATGTTCCGCAAAATGGCGGATAGTCGGTTGGTCAATAGCCAGAACGATATCAATTTTTTTCTTTTTAACAATGCTGAGGATCTTAGCTAACCTTTCTTCCTGACTGCTAACATTAGGAATTAGGTAACAATGTCTTGTATACCTGGAAAAACGGATAGAAGCATTTTTGCTTTTAGAAATAATATATACCTCGATATTTTTCAATTGACCAAGACATTGCAAAGTCGGAAGAGCAAAATAACTTTCACCGTCCGGAATCAAAACAGAATAAGTCTTATCTAACTGAAATGATGGTTTCATAATTTTTAGACGTAAGGTAATTAATAAGTCAGAGTGGTTTGGTTTAAACACTTTTGAAGTGTCTG
>CAIRSO010000255.1 GCA_903881215.1 uncultured Bacteroidia bacterium | reverse complement strand
TTTCCAAAGTTTCATCCTTTGATAAGGGAATGAGCCAAGTAACCAACTTTGGAAAAGTTAATAACGAAGTATCGAACTTTGGAAAAGTTACCTAGAAGAGAAAACGGGATTCGATATTTGGGTGCAATTACTGTATCTTTATTATTGACACAGTAATGTGAATAATTGATGGAATCTTTACAGCCTGACAGAAGCTACCATATTTACAATCATGCCAATGGGTCTGAGAATATATTTCGGACTGAAGCTAACTTTAACTATTTTTTGGAAAAGTACAGGATGTACATCCCGCCTATTTCTGAGACCTATGCCTATTGTCTGATGCCCAACCATTTTCATCTTGTGGTGCGGATTCGAAAACGCGAGACGATAGAAGCGTTGATTCGAATGAAGAGCGACCGCTCAATTAAATACAACTTTTCCAATGATGCATCATTAGCGAAGAACTTTTCCAAAGTTTCAACTTTTGATGAGGGAATGAGCAAAATATCCAACTTTGGAAAAGTTAATAAAATCAGCGACGACGAAATCGAAAAATTTCTATCGAAGCAATTCGCGAATCTTTTTAGCTGCTACACGCAGTCATTCAACAAAGTATATCACCGTATGGGATCATTGTTCATCAAAAACTTCAAACGTGAACCAATATCAGATAAAATCTATTTTCTTAATGCAATTGTATATACTCACAGGAATCCAATTCATCATGGCTTTCACGAGAAATATGAAGATTGGGAGTACAGTTCGTATAATGAAATTGTCGGCGGAGTTTGTGATTTTATCGAAATCAGCAAACTTTTGATAATGACTGATGGGCTAGAATCTTTTAAAGAGATTCACCGGCATTCACTGGATGATTTTAAAACCTGTTTCGATGTTTAAAGCTATCAACTTTTCCAAAGTTGCAACAATAGCGCAGAACTTTTCCAAAGTTTCATCCTTTGATGAGGGAATGAGCTATGTAACCAACTTTGGAAAAGTTACAACAAAGTATCGAACTTTGGAAAAGTTATTAGCGAAGTATCGAACTTTAAAAAAGTTTCGGGAATTTTTCTGCCTCTTCTGCCAGCCTCTCGCCGGTATATTCAGACGTTGACATGCGTATGCGCCACTCTTTTGGATAACCATTGTTGAACCTGGAACCGATGTTTTTTGCCCACCCGAGCGGATGTTTGAGGAAGGTAATCAGATTCCACCCTCGCTCCTGAAAATCTAGCGGAAAATCATCCCTTTTCAGGAAATGGATGGATTGCTCCAAAGTTAGATCAACAGCAGGAAAATGAGCGTGGTTGACTATTGTGGAAACTGCCAGTTCATGCGCGGGAACTACGCTGCCTTGCTTGATCTCTCCAATTTTGATGCCGGCATGAATAATTCTGAGTGAAGACTTAACCTGATCAAGTGCCGGTATTAGTTCAGTAGGAAATGCGAGAAAATTCTCTTCAAATTTCAAAAGAGAGACAGGATAATTTCCAATGAGTCCCTTCAGCACAGATTGTTCCGCTTTCCCGGCAACCGGAAGAGCAGCCTTACTTTTGGAGCTAAACTCCATGTTGATATTTCCTTTTTTGAGTACTGCCGCCGTAAAATAGCCCTCTCCTTTTACACGATGGGGATAAAAACGGTAACATGGAATAGATCCTGCCTGAGTTGTCACAATATTCCAATTGTCGGGTACATCCAACTTAATGCCTTCTACTGGTGTGAATTCGGACAACCATTTGATGTTCTCTTCGTTTTCTGCCGGATTGAAGGTACAGGTGCTGTACACGAGCATGCCATTTTCTGCGAGCGCAGGCCAGACATCTGCCAGGATTCTCTTTTGTCGTTGCGCGCAATGGTCGGCATTGGCATCTGACCATTCATTCATGGCAGATGGATCCCGATGAAATAATCCTTCTCCCGAGCAGGGTGCATCAACCACAATGATATCAAAGAAGCCCGGAAGACGTGAAAAATCTCGTGGATCATTGCAAGTTACCACAACATTCGGGTTGCCCCATTTCTTTAGATTTTCGGACAATACCTGGGCTCTAGAATGGATCACCTCATTGCTGACCAGCAGGCTTTCGTCCGATAGGATAGAACTTATATGAGTTGATTTTCCCCCAGGTGCGGCACATAAATCGAGTACCCTCAATCTTTTTTCAGGAAACTGACGAATGTATTGCTCAAGAAACATTGAACTTGATTCCTGTACATAATAGACTCCTGCATGAAAGAGCGGATCCAGTGTGTAAATGGGACGTTGACTGAGAAAATAGCCTGTTGAGCAAGAGTCAACAGGTTCCAGATTAAGTATTTCCGGATATTTTTTCGGATTGATTCGAATAGAGTGGTGAATCGGATTGGAGAAAGAATGACTAAATTTTGGGAATTCAGGACCCAGAATTATTTTCATCCTATTTTCAAAAGACTCGGGAAGTAAGATCATTTGAACTCTTTTTGTCAAAATTAGCCTTTTTTTTCGGGGATTATTTTAAATTTGTTCAATAACTAATTCGACAATCATGTCAATCCCTTTTAGACTGAAAAATGCTTTAGGCCTTATTCCATCTGCTGATTCACTCGACGCAAAATGGGAGAAACTAATCAAAATGCTGGCCGATCTAAATAAAATGGAAAATTCCGATGAATTGAAACAGTTCGAGGATTTAAAGAATCTTTTAAGTTCTTCGGCCTTTCAACGTAAAAAGAGAGAAATTGAATCGCTTAATTATGCCGGAAGCGAGGAAGAGAAACAGATCCTGGAACATAAAGCTTTGCTAAGGTTGGGTGCCATCAAAAATTATCAAAAACTTGCCGGATCTGACAAATTAATACGATTACAAAATATTTTGACTTCTTCTGCTCTTAAAAAGTATATTGAGCTTCAAAAAGAGGTAGTGTCAAATGATTTTATAAAAAGAAAGTCTGGATTAAAAAAGAAAGAATTTATTAAAACACCTGATTATCTGCTTTTAAAAGAG
>CAIRSO010000254.1 GCA_903881215.1 uncultured Bacteroidia bacterium | reverse complement strand
GTCCTTGTACTCATGGAGCCCTCAAATTATTTTCATCGCATTTTGCGAGCTTGGCTTATGAGGGGTTCATGATTTCCTATGTCTGTATATAGATGCAGAACGGGGGGGCAATGGAAAAAATGGGGCGAAAATTTTTGCAAGTCGGCAGTTGGCAGTGGGCAGTCTTCAGTCTTCAGTCTGCAGTACTCAGTTCGCAGTCTGCAGTTGGAGAATTTCGTGGTTAGGGACGGGGTCCTTGCATAATGCCGCGGTTAGCGTAAAGGTCCCCGCGTCCGGCTGCGCCTTTGCGGGGATGACAGAAAAGGGCGCCGTACGTAGGTTGCATTTTGGAAGAACGGTTTTGCGGAATGCGGTATTTAGGGCGAACGTTCTTCCGCGTCACGTGTAACGCGTTTCGATCCTTTTATTCGTCCTCCGATCTTCCTCTTCGGAATCCGGTGATCGGTTCCTTGATCCTGATTGTTCAAAATTCAGCAGACAATTTTTCCATTTGTAACCCTTTACAGCATCTATAATATAGAAAATGTACCAAAATCATGAAAGCCCAAATGGATAAAGGCGAATTAATTCTATATCAGCCTGATGATAAATCAACACAGCTCGAGGTTCGAATAAATGGAGAGACCATTTGGCTTAGTCAAAAACAGATGGCAGTATTATTTGGTTGTTCGGCAGAAAATATTCGGATTCACCTGAATAATATTTACCAGGAGGAGGAATTAAAAGAGCGAGCAACTTCCAAGGATTTCTTGCACGTTCAACAAGAAGAAATCAGATTTGTCAATAGGAGAGTTGTATATTACAATCTTGATGCAGCGATATCTGCCACCAAACGAAGTTATTTTTTATGACGGTCAAATCTTTGATGCCTATAAGTTTGTTTCTGATTAAAGTGGTTCGCCTTTTCGAAAATGAAATGTTTTTTACCTTTGTAATATTAAATATCAGGATTATGGCAACGTATACAATCACGATTAATGAACGCACCACAGCTGGCAAGGGCGTATTAGCACTTTTACAATCATTAAAAGGTGTGGTTACCATAAAGTCAAATGCCCTGGATGAATCATTATTGGATATTAAAGAGGGTAGAGTACATTATGCAAGAGATGCAAAACATTTAATTAGTAGATGTTCAAAGTAATGTACAGAATTGGATACACAACACGATTTAAAAAGGATTTTAAGCGGTGCAAGAACCGAGGTCTGGATATTTCTTTACTCGAGAGAGCGATCGAACTTTTGCAGCTAAACGGCAATCTTCCGCAAGTTTATAAGCCTCACAAACTTTCTGGTAATTATGCTGATTGTTGGGAATGCCATTTGCAACCGGATTGGCTTTTGGTTTGGAAGCAAAATGATTCGGAATTAATTTTACTTTTTACAAATACTGGCTCTCATTCGGATTTGTTTTAAAGTATTTGTTCGAGTGATTCTGGTCATTCAAATTTCAGCATTGGCCCTGGAATCTCGACCTTCAATCTTTCGCCTTCGCTTCAGTCTCAACTGTAAAGGAATACTTGACAGTTCAAATGGAAGGAGATTGAGCATGGTGATAAGTTTGATCTATTGATCAGAACTAACCTGCCACCAAACTAAGGAATTTTTTATGACGGGCAGATTTTCGATGCATACAAGTTTGCTTCTGATACAAGTGGTTCGCCTTTTCAAAAATCCAGCTTGACGCAACGGAACTGTTGGGAAAGTTAAAGGCGGCTGAAGGATAGGCGGTCTCAATAGCTTTGCTACTACTGTGTGAACGTTCCCTTAAACGATTCGGTACGACAGCGTAAAGGTTCCTGCTTCCGGCTGCGCCTGCGCAGGAATGACAGAAAAGGGCGCCGTACGGTGGGTGCATTCTGGAAGAACGCTTTTGCGAAGTTACGTGGTTGGCGACGGGGTCCCGGTGCCTAATGTCGCGGTCAGCGACGAGGTTCCCGCCTCCGGCTCCGCCTTCGCGGGAATGACAACTCTTCGAGGGGAATAGAAATGTTTGTATCTTGCGTTGGTCAAAAAGAACCACAGTATTTTTAATTCCATTTTGTAAAGAAAATATGCCAATATCTGGAAATATTATGGGTCGGATATTTTGTAAGTTTAAGAATTACAGCTTGTTAGTATATCAGGTACAATTTTTGCTGATAGCAGCGCCAAATTTGCTCAAAACCAGGTTGATATTTGTCTGGTTGGGGGCAGCTGAAGCACTGGATGGATTATATAGTATAGAGACCGTTTGAACCTTTAGTCCTGAAATATGTTTAAACAGTGGAATACAGGAAATGATGATTTGTTAAAAACCCTATGGCGATGCGTAAAATGCAACCGTTTTGGTATCTGTTTTTATCTTAACTTAACCTCAAAAACGCGATTATTTTAAAATCGGCTTGATTTATGGAATTTATTTTTTCCAAAATATGGACCTCGAGTTCCTTTTCACGTGCGCGCGTGGGAGAGGGGAGGGCTGTAGGCGGAAGAGAAATTCCAAATAAGAATCAAGGTTCAAGTTTTCAGGGGTTAAGGAAGATCATGTTGATGTTGGTGTTTGCGGTGGTGATGGTGGGGGGAGTAATGGGGCAAACAACATATTATTCAAGAGCATCAGCTAACTGGGCGTTGAATACAACTTGGTCTACTGTGAGTTTTGTTAGTTCAACCAACTCAGGAACGTATCCGGTTGCTGGTGATATTGTTTATATTGGAGGTAACTTTACTGTTACAGTGGCTGCAACTGCCGCTTGTGCTACCCTTAATATTGCTTCAGGATCGACACTGGCTAACTCAAATAAAGCTTTCACCGTTTCAGGGACTACCTCAATAAGCGGTACTCTTTCTATTACTCAAAGCACTGGTATAAAAACTTTTACAGGCTTAGTTACATTAAATTCTGGAGGAACGTGGACTTCAACCGGCGCAACTACCACGGCAAACATGATTTTTAAAGGTGGAATAACAAATAACAGTGCCAATGTTTTTAATGCAGGTGCTGCAACTTTCAACACAAACGCTCAGATTATCGGTGGAACAGGATCATATGGTTTTGCAAATGTTGTAACTGTAACAGGCATTACTTTAACTAATAATTCTTCAGTTACCTTATCTGCAACCGGTACCGGATCACTGGCAGGAACAGGTACCTGGACACAAGGAACTAACAGTACATTAAATCTTACAGGAACCACTTTCACAATAACTGGCTTTAATGCAGTTGCCTCTGGAAATACGGTCAATTATGTAGGTGCGGCACAAACAGCAAAGGTTACAACCTACTCAAATCTTACCCTGTCTGGTTCGCTTGCAAAGACATTTGCAACAACGCCAACGGTAAACGGAATTCTAACTATGGATGGAACGGCAACATTAACTGTAACATCAGCTGCTGCTGTAACGTATGGAGCAAGTGCTACTTTAAAATATCTTACAACACATACTGCATCTACAGCAGAATGGCCTGCTACATCTCCGGCTGGGCTTTTGACTGGAGGAATAATTATTGCTGGTGGGACTCTTACAGCTGGTGCGGCTAAAGTAATTAGTACAGGTACTGCTTTAACTATTTCAACTGGCGCTACACTAACTATGGGCGCAAACTTATTGACATTAAATGATGATTTTGTTAATACTGGTACTTTATCAAGTTCAGGAGGAGTTACGATTGCTGGAACAAAAGCTGCACAGGGAATCGATGGCTTTACGACCACTGGTACTGTCTCAATGACCAAGACCGGTGGTACAGCAACTTTTCATGGGAATGTTAATGGG
>CAIRSO010000253.1 GCA_903881215.1 uncultured Bacteroidia bacterium | reverse complement strand
CAATGAATTCAGGAGAAACCTTTTTCCTATCTGCATAGTCGTTTACCTGATCTTTGCCTATTTTTTCGATGCCAAAATACCTTGATTCGGGGTGTGCAAAATAGACCCCGCAAACTGAAGCGTTTGGAAACATAGAGTAGTGTTCGGTGAGGGAAATACCTGACTTTTCTTTTGCCTGCAGAAGGTTAAATATGGTCTCTTTTTCTGAGTGTTCAGGACATGCCGGATATCCTGGTGCCGGACGAATACCCTGATATTTTAAGGAAAGCAAATCTTCCTGATTCAGGTTTTCATATTTGCTATAGCCCCATTCTTCCATTCTGACAATCTGATGTAACTTCTCTGCGAAAGCTTCGGCAAGCCGGTCGGAGAGGGCTTCCAGCATAATGGCTTTGTAGTCGTTGTTTTCTTTCTTGTATTGTTCCACTAATTCTGCTACTCCTATCCCTGCTGTTACAGCAAAGGCTCCACAATAATCCGGAATTCCGGACTTTTTAGGTGCTATGAAATCACTGAGACAGTATTGGGTAGTGACGCCCGTTTTTTTCTCCTGTTGACGAACCTGAAGGAATTTTCCAAGCAGCTGAGATCTGGATTCATCGGTGTACAATTCAATGTCGTCCATCACTGAGTTTGCAGGCCAAATACCCACTACCCCATTGGCACTGATCATTTTCTTTGAGATGATCTCATCGAGAAATTCATTGGCCTCCTGAAAAAGCTGTCGGGCTGCTTCCCCTTTGTGGGGATCGCTCAAAATGGCCGGATATTTTCCTTTGAACTCCCACACAAGGAAAAAGAAAGTCCAGTCTATGTATTTTCTTAGCTCCTCCAAAGGATAATCATTGTAATATTTTGTACCCGTAAAATTGGGTTCGGCGACAGGATGTTTGATGAAATCGGGATTAAATTTCCGTTCCCTGGCCTCTTGCAGGGTCCAGTATTCCTTGGGTTTTTTGGCGCTGTGAACCTGACGTAAACCTGCGTATTCATCAAGAGTGGATTTCAAGAATGCAGGAGATCCTGACAGCAGTTCTGCCACGACCTGAACAGATCTTGAAGCATCCTTGACATACAGGGTTGTCTTGCTGTATTCGGGGGCAATTTTGACAGCCGTATGGATTTTAGATGTGGTAGCCCCACCAATTAGTAACGGCTGAATCATGCCTCTCTTTTCCATCTCTTTTGCCACATGGACCATCTCTTCGAGCGAAGGAGTTATCAATCCGCTCAGTCCAATGATATCCACGTTTTCATTTTTTGCTGTATCGAGGATTTTTTCGCAGGGAACCATGACGCCCAGGTCGATGACATCGTAGTTGTTGCAAGCCAGCACAACGCCAACAATATTTTTGCCAATGTCGTGTACATCGCCTTTAACGGTGGCCAGAATGATTTTCTTGCGAACGACCACTTTATGTGGGAGCAATTTCTTCTCCTCTTCGATGAAAGGCTGGAGCCAGGCAACCGCTTTTTTCATTACGCGGGCCGATTTGATGACCTGTGGAAGGAACATCTTGCCGGATCCAAAGAGGTCTCCGACTTTGTTCATGCCATCCATCAGCGGACCTTCGATAATATTCAGCGGGGAGTCGAAAAGTGGAAGCAGTTCGGCCACATCTTCCTCAATAAAATCAGTGATTCCTTTCACCATGGCGTGTTCAATCCTGGAGGCGGGAGGTAGTTCTCTCCACACTTCAATTTTTTCCTGCTTTTCGTCAGCAGCCTTGATATTCTCTGCAAAAGTAAGGAGGCGTTCTGTTGCATCGGTCCGCTTGTTAAGGACGAGGTCTTCGACATGCTGGAGTAAATCGGCTGGAATTTCATCATAGATCTGCAACATGCCGGGATTAACGATTCCCATGTCTAGTCCGGCTTTGATGGCATGGAACAGAAACACCGAATGGATGGCTTCCCGGAGGATGTTGTTTCCCCGGAAGGAGAAAGAGACATTGGATATGCCACCGCTTACTTTGGCATAAGGGAGATGATTTTTGATCCAGGTTGTTGTTCTGAAAAAGTCGACAGCATAGTTGTTGTGTTCCTCCAATCCGGTACCAATCGTGAGAATATTCGGATCAAAGATGATGTCTTCGGCAGGAAATTGGACCTTATCAACCAGCAGGCGGTATGCTCTTTCACAAATGGCGATTCGCTTTTCGTACGTTGTAGCCTGCCCTTCCTCGTCGAATGCCATCACTACCACTGCGGCACCGTAGTTTCTGATCTTGCGGGCATAATTCAGGAACTGCTCCTCGCCCTCTTTCAGGCTGATGGAATTAACGATCGACTTGCCCTGGATGCACTGTAATCCGGCTTCGATCACTTCCCATTTTGAAGAGTCGATCATGATGGGGAGCCTTGAAATGTCAGGTTCTGAAGCAATGAGGTTAAGGAAACGAACCATCTCTTTTTTGGCATCGAGCATGGCATCATCCATGTTGATATCGATGACTTGTGCTCCTCCTTCAACCATTTCTCTGGCCACGGAGAGAGCCTCATCATATTTGCCGTCGCGGATGAGTCTGGCAAATTTGATCGATCCGGCCACATTGCAACGTTCTCCGATGTTGATAAAATTGGAAAGCTTGTCGATGGTGAGTGGTTCAAGGCCACTAAGCCGTGTTACCTTCTCGGGTTGTGCTTTGCTATGAGGCTTTGAGATGGCTGCCAGTTTTGCCAGTTCACCGATATGCTCGGGGGTGGTGCCACAGCATCCGCCGATGATATTTACGGTCAGGTTATTGGTAAACTCAGCCACCTGGAGTTTCATGGCCTCGGGAGTCTCGTCGTATTCGCCAAACTGGTTGGGCAATCCGGCATTCGGATGTACGCTGATCATAAAAGGCGCTTTCCTGCTAAGTTCTTCCAGGTATGGACGCAAATCTTTGGCACCGAAAGAGCAGTTTAATCCGATGGTAAGCAGATCGATGTGCGAGACAGAATTCAAAAAAGCCTCGATGGTCTGGCCTGATAGTGTTCGACCGCTTTTGTCGGTGATGGTTCCGGAGATCATGACAGGCAGCTTAAGGCCTTTCTCTTTGAAGATCTCGTTGATAGCGACCAGCGCCACTTTGCAGTTGAGGGTATCGAAGATTGTTTCGACCATAAGAAGATCGACGCCACCTTCCAGAAGGCCTTCTACTTGTTCCCGATAGGATAGTTTTAAATCCTGAAATGAAATAGCCCTGAAACCCGGGTCATTTACATCCGGCGACATGGAACAGGTTTTGTTTGTTGGACCAATGGAACCGACTACATATCTTGGCTTTTCAGGAGTAGAAAATTTTGCAGCGGCAGCGACAGCAATTTTCGCCGCTTCCCTGTTTAATTCCCTGACAAAGTCTTCAGTCCCATAATCACTTTGAGAAATGGATGTTGCGTTGAAAGTATTTGTTTCCAGGATATCAGCACCGGCAATAAGGAATGACTCATGTATTTCCTGAATGGCCTCAGGTTTGGTGAGGCAAAGCAAATCGTTGTTACCTTTCAGGGAGGATGGCCAATCCTTGAAACGGTCGCCCCTGAAATCGGTTTCGGACAATTTGAGACGTTGTATCATTGTCCCCATGGCTCCGTCAAGTACGAGAATTCTTGATTCCAATAATTTTCGGATATCCGGTTTTATCATGATTTTGAAGTTAGGTTTTTTAATATTGCGCGGGCAATCAGCACTCCGTTGACAGATGCCTGCATGAGTCTGTGGGTGATGCAGGCAAAGGTATGAATTTTATTAGCAACAAGGAAAATCTGGCAGAGTCAGCTCTTCGGAAGATGTTGAGTAAGTATATTTTTAGTACTTTTCAAACCATTTTTGGAGTCTGACTTACTGTGAAATTTCAGGTACTTGAGGCAGGTTGCTTCGTCGTGCCTCCTACCAATGACGGTGCAATTAATAAATAAATTTGGAATGCTGAAAGCAATTTTCTTTGATATGGATGGGGTGATTTACGACTCGATGGGACATCACTCGATAGCCTGGAACAAGGCTTTTGCGGCACTTGGCCACGATTTTCCCCTGGAGCAGGTTTACATGAATGAGGGGCGAACGGGATCGTCTACGGTGCAGATGTTTTACAAGGAAAAGGTAGGCCGTTTGGCAACTGAGGAGGAGATTGCCAATATCTATACCCAAAAGAGTGAATTCTTCGAAAGCATGCCAATACCGGTCCCTTTCGATGAAATTAAAGCGCTGATGGAAAGGTTAAAGAATGCCCAAATTGCTATCTGGGTTGTCACCGGATCGGCGCAGGAGCAGTTGCTGGATGGATTGTGCAGTGATTTTCCCGGATTGGTGGAAAAGGAAAAAATTGTCTCGGCGAAGGATGTTAAACATGGGAAACCTCATCCTGAACCCTATCTGATGGCCTTGAGAAAATCAGGATTTGGCGCCCATGAGGTGGTGGTTCTTGAGAATGCACCACTGGGTGTTGAATCGGCCAAGGCAGCAGGGATTTATACCATTGCCATCAACACAGGGATTCTGGCTGATGAAATATTGTGGCGAGCGGGAGCGGATGTGGTGGTGAGGAAGGTGAGTGAGGTTGAGGACATGATTTTCCAATTGAAATAAGAATTTTTAATTCTTATTTCAATTGGAAAATCATGTCCTTTATGTTCTTGTGAATTAGGGGAGCAGTTTCCGGTCCGAGCGAGTTGACTTCGCCGTAAGGAGCGCCATCCTTTCCATAGGTATAGGGTGCTTTTACATCCCATTGGCTTTTTGGGACGATGTATCCGATTTCGTCGTTGGCCAGGCCGAACATGAATTTGTATTTTCCCGGCATCATCTCCCTGATGGATGGCACTTCGATGGGTGAAATTTTAAAATCCTGTCCTTCGGGAGACTCAACACCACCATTAAGTATTTCAGGATACAGCTCTCCGGGAATTGTGACCATGGATATTGGTCCGATTTTTACCACGGCAAGTTCTGATTTCATCTTCATCCAGCCGGAGGTACCTCTTTTCATTACGCCAAGCATGGCTGCCAGTTTAAACATAGTGTTCTCCAGTGGGAACAGAACGGTTTTTGCGACTATTGAAATGGAGGCTGAGTCGATCACTTCATCAGGTTTTGCCATCGCCTGAAGCGCCAGATTGGCCATTTGTTTGCCCTGAGCGGCGGCTTTTTCGAAAGTCGCGGCTTTGAATTCTTCTCCGGAAAACGGATCTTTCACAACTAGTCTTGGATGGGTGGTCATCAATCCGCCAACGGCTCCACTGGCATAAACGGTGACACCTCCAACGCCTGGTCTCATCAGACTATCCTTGCTAAATACACCTTTCTCGATTCCTTCACGAACAAAATGCGGAAAGTCGGAGGTGAGCAATAGGTTATCGCTCCAAAGTGTTTCAGGATGGTTGCCAAATGAGATAAGCGTTCCCATTGTTTTACCTGATTCTTTGTCGAGGACTTGGATCATCCTAAGACCGGAATCAAAGACTTCGGGTTTTCTGGTGTCAATCACCAAAGGAGCGGCACCGGTGAGGTCCTGAGAGATGGACAAGCGGGCGGGACGAAGATTCTTCGTGGCAGTTTCGATGGCCCTGGCTGCCTGATTTTTCACATACTCCATGTGGGCCGGGTCAATACCGCTGCCGAAGGGTGTTTTTCCCCAGAGGCCAAGCAAATCGGGTCCTTCGTGGGTATGGGTAGAGGAGATGATGGCGTAGGTGATTCCGGACTCTTTGGAAACGCGCTCCCTCACATCGATCACATCGTTGTTCATGAAGCCGATGGCATCTAGAACCACGATAGCCAGCCGGGTTTTGCCATCATCGATGACCATTGCCCGGGCCCACAGGTCGTCGTGGATGCCGTTGGCAGGTTTGTTGTTGCCGAAGCCGGCGATCCACACCGGATCGAATTTTCCGTTTCCGTTTCCATCGGTGAAGGTTTCGCCCTTATCGAATTCAGCATTTTTGTTTTTATCGTCCCAGCGATCGGAAACAGTGGGTGTGATTGGCATAGCAGCGAAACCGGCAGAGAGCTGAGCCGGGGCATTGTTCAGAATTTTCAAGTCCACTTTATAATCTGGATGCTGGTCCCTGAGATTGATTCCAAACCAGACCAAAATGATAATTATGAGCAATAAAAATCCGAAGCCTAAGAATTTGAAGAACTTCTTCATGGTAATAGTTTTTAGCGATTTGCGACTGTGATTCCCTGCAAAGATAATCAGCAAAATGTTTGGAAGGAACAACATCTATGATTTAGGCACTGAAAGATTTTTGAATCAATATTGAGATCAAAGAAGTGAATGGATTTCGTTGTTAAACAGTAATAATTATATCTTTAATGATTCATTATAATCTTCTAAAATTCATTGTTATGAACATGAAATCTATTTCTGTAATTGTAATGTTCATTTTGCATGCATATTGCTGCATGGGTGGTCTGGTACCCGGCAACACAGTCTGGGTTCTCAAATCCCCTGATAAGAATCTTTCAATCAAAATCTCCCTTGGAACAGATGCCAACCGGTCGGCCGGTCTGGTATACGAAGTTAATGCCCTCAGGAATGGTAAGTCAACAACCGTCATCGAATCCTCCCCACTCGGAATCGAGAGAAAAGATCAGCAATTCAGCCAAAACCTCACGTTTATATCCAAAGGCGGTGAAAGACTGATCGATGAAAAATACCGTTTGCTGATTGGCCGGCAAGGCGACTGCATCAACAAGGCCAAAGAACTGGAATTGACATTCAAAAACGAGAAGGGTTCACTGATAAAATTGGTTGTCAGGGCTTACAATGACGGTGTGGCGTTCAAATACGTTTTCCCGGAAAAGTCGGAAAAGGCTTTTACGGTCACCAAAGAGCTGACCGGTTTCAAAATTCCGGAGGGCGGCAAAGCCTGGATTGAAAGGTACGATGTGCCTTCGAAATATACGCCTGCTTACGAGAAATTCTATGAAAACGGCATCCCGGTAGGAACTGCTTCCCCCAACAAGGAAGGTTGGGCTTTTCCTGCCTTGTTTCATTCAAACGGTAGTTGGATTCTGATTTCGGAGGCCAATTTATCCCCGAATTATTGTGGCATCCGTTTTGAGCAAAATGCCCCCGGTGGATTGTACAAAGTCAGGTTTCCAGAGGCCAAAGATGCCGAAGGAGTTGGCGCGGTGGAGCCGACATCTGCACTTCCCTGGGAGATGCCCTGGCGTTTCATTGTCATCGGTTCGTCGCCCGCTTCGATCGTGGAATCGAACATGGTTTACAACCTGAGCGATCCGGCTATTCCCGGTGATTTCTCCTGGGTTAAACCAGGTCGCGCCTCCTGGAGCTGGTTGACCGAAAACGACAGTCCGAAGGATTACAATGCGCTCAAAGCCTTCGTGGACCTTTCTGCCGAAATGAAATGGGAATATTCGCTGGTGGATGCCAACTGGGACCTGATGAAAGGTGGCGACATAGAGCAACTGGTAAAATATGCCACTGCAAAGGGTGTCGGGATCCTGATGTGGTACAATTCGGGAGGTCCGCACAACACAGTATCCGAACGTCCGCGCGACATCATGTGTGATACGCAAAAGCGGAAAGCCGAGTTTAAAAAGCTCCAATATTGGGGCGTAAAAGGGGTAAAGGTTGACTTCTGGCACAGCGACAAGCAAAACCTGATCACCCTGTATCATGAGGTGATGAAAGATGCGGCAGACTATCATATCATGGTAAATTTCCACGGCTGTACCATCCCGCGAGGCTGGTCGAGAACCTATCCGAACCTGATTTCGATGGAAGCAGTTAAGGGAGAAGAGAATTATCTTTTTGATCCGCCTTATCCCGAAGCGGCTCCCATTCAGAATTCCATATTGCCTTTTACCCGAAATGCCATTGGACCGATGGATTATACCCCGGTAGGATTCAGCAATGTGAAACATCCTCATCTGACATCATATGCCCACGAACTGGCCTTGTCGCTGATTTTCAATTCAGGAATTCTCCATTTTGCCGATAATGTTAAAACCTATCTTGCACAACCTGAGTATGTCAAAGATTTCCTGAAAACCGTTCCGGTGGTATTTGATGAAACACGTTATGTGACAGGCGAACCGGGGAAAATGGTTGTTCTGGCCAGTCGAAAGGGAAATGTCTGGTACGTGTCAGGTATCAACAGTGAGAACCAAAGCAAAGAGCTCTCACTGGAATTGCCATTTATCTTCAAGGGTACTTACTCAATGAATCTTATCAGCGATGGGGCGGACAATAAATCCTTTTCCAACCAGAAAAGCAAGTATAAAGCAGGCGAAAAGTTTAAAGTAACCACGAAAGGCCGAGGTGGTTTTGTTGCAACTCTGGAGGGGATTCCTCTTAGGTAACTTGTAGTAAAATATTACACAGAGATCCACAGAGGGGTCACAGAGATCCACAGAGTCTGGAAAAACTTTCTAAACCTCATTGTAACTCAGTGATTCTCTTTCTTCCTCTGTGTAATATTATTTTTGCCTCAACAGTTATTCTAGTAATGGTTGTATTTCATAATACTGAGGGATCACTAAATCGACTTGCATTTTAATGAAGTTTATAAGGCATTTCGCAAAGAAAAACAGAATCTAAAGTTGATATTTATGGGAACAAATCGCAGGGATTTCATGAAAAAATCGACCCTGGCAACAGCAGGCCTGGGTATGGCAGCCTCAACCCATTTCGTCACACATGCAGGAACCACCGCTCCAAACGACCAAATCAACGTGGCCATCATTGGCTGCAACAACATGGGGTTCGGTATTCTCAAGCACCATCTTGGATTTCCGGAAGTCAGGTGTGTGGCCATGTGCGATGTGGATGACAAAGTACTTGCCAAACGATCGGAGGAGGTGAAGAAAACCTTCAATCAAACGCCGATGCTGTACAAGGATTTTCGGAAAATGCTGGAGCAGAAAGAGATCGATGCGGTTATCATTGGCACACCGGATCACTGGCACTGTTTGACCACAGTCTACTCGTTGCAGGCAGGGAAGCATGTCTATGTGGAGAAGCCGATGGCCAATACCATCGCCGAATGCAACATCATGGTAAAGGCAGCGAACTATTACAAAAAGGTGGTTCAGGTAGGTCAGCAGCAGCGTTCCGGATTTATTTTTCAACAATCGATGGAGATGATCAAGAGCGGGAAAATCGGCAAACTCCGGAAAATAAATATATGGGCCAACTTCAATTACGGCGCAGGACCGAATGTTCTTGGGGATGAACCCGTACCTGAAGGTGTCGATTACGAGATGTGGCTTGGTCCGGCTCCCAAGAGACCTTTCAACAAAAACCGCTTTCACGGCTGGTGGCGGTTAACGTGGGATTATGGTGGCGGATTGATGTCTGACTGGGGCGTCCATCTGCTCGATATGGGTTTGTGGGCCAAGGATTTGGTGAAAGCTCCTGATAAAGTGCTGGTTTATGGTGCCAACACTTACCATGAAAAGAAAGCCAGGGAGACCTTCGATTCCATGACTGTCAGCTTCCCCAAAGAAGATTATGTGATCAACTGGGACATGACCGCCGGTATCCAAAGTGGTCCTTACAAAATGCCCTACGGTATTGCCTTCATTGGGGATGATGCCACCATTGTAGCCGATCGCAACAAAATGAATCTGTATCCGGAGTGGGATGAAGCAGCCAAAAAGGGCAAAACTTCCGAATATGAATTCCTTGAAGGGAAGGAGTCACACAAGGAGCATGTCCGGAACTTCCTGGATTGCATCAAATCCGGACAAAGAAATGCCTGTCCGCCGGAGATTGGCCGCGCTGCCGCCCTGCATGTCCACATGGCCAACATTGCCGCCAGGGTTGGAGAACCGGTATTGAAATGGGATGATGAAAAAAATCTTTTCACCAATAGCCAAGCTGCGAATGAGCTTGTCACACCGGTTTATCGTTCACCCTGGGAATTGCCAAAATTTTAAAACTGATTGAACCATGACAACAAGAAGAACATTTATTGCAACTGCCTCGACTGCAGCTGCCTCGATGCTTGCATTTAGTCCTTCACTTTTTGCTGGTACGGAAGGTCAGAAACTGAAGAACATTGGATTTATTTCCGGAATCATTGGCAAAGAGCTGAAGGGTGATTGGAAATCCGTCTTGAAAAAAACCGTTGAGTATGGGTTCAACGAAATGGAGCCCGGGAATTATTTCGGTGATTCGGCCGCAAGTTTTTTGGCTTTTTGCAAAGAGATCGGCCTAATGCCCGTCGCCAAAGGAATCACTTTCAATGCCAAAGAGGATGTTTTGAAGAAAGAAATTGAGAGCATCCACGAATTGGAAATCAAGAACGCGATACTCTACTGGCCCTGGCTTGTCGGTGGACCGTTTAATTTGGAAGATTGCAAAAGATCTGCCGAAATTCTGAACAAAACCGGTATAATCTGCAAAGAAAACGGGCTGACACTCTGCTGGCACAACCACAACAAAGAGTTCATTCCCATGGAAGCGGGTATGCCCTTCGATTTTCTGATGAGTCAGACGGAGAAGGATCTGGTCCAATGTGAGCTGGATATCTACTGGGTTGCCAAAGGAGGTGCCGATCCACTGGCCGTTTTAAAGAAATACAAAGGTCGGGTTAAAATACTTCATGTGAAAGACATGGCACCGGGAGCAGAACAGACCTTCGAATGTCCGGGAAGTGGGATCCTAGATTTCCCATCTATTTTTAAGGAGGCATTGAACCAGGGCATTGAACATTTCATCGTCGAACATGACACCGTGAAAGATGGCATGGACTGTTTGAAAAGCAGCGGAGCCTATTTGCGAAATCTGACTATCAAATGAAGAGATTGGTTGTAGCCTAATGAATGTATTTTCAAGTTTGTAATTTTAATTTAGAAAAGGTGTAACATTTTAAGAAAGTCGTAGTCTTATTGGTAGCGAAATTTTATTGTTAGAACGGTTAAACAAAGTTAGTATGAAAGGCTGTTTCCTTCGGGATACGGCCTTTTTTGTTAAGGATAGAAATAAAAGCTATTTTTACAAATCAACAAAAAGCATTAAAATAAAATAACCATGACAAACAGAAGAGATTTCTTTAAAACGACTTCAATGATCGTTGCCGGAAGTGTGGTAGGCGCCAATCTTTTGAGTGCCGCTGAACCAAAAAAATCGAAGAAAAAGAGAGTTGGTCTTCAGCTCTATTCCCTTCGCGAAGATATGAACAAAGATGCTGCCGGTACTTTGAATAAAGTAGCGGAGATGGGCTATTATTCCCTCGAGACTGCCTCATACGGAGATGGTAAAATATACGGAATGTTACCTGACGAATTCACAAAGAGGGTAAAAGATTTGGGCATGAGGCTCAACAGTTGCCATTTGGGAGGCCCCAACTATACAAAAGACACACATACTGCTGCCATGGACTGGTGGAAGAAAGCCATTGAAGACCATTCCCGGACAGGCATGAAATATATGATCAAGCCGGGTGGATTGAAGTGGCCGCAAAAATTGGATGAGCTGAAAGTGCAAATGGATTATTTCAATGCAGTCGGTGACTTGACAGCAGCCGCAGGATTGCAGTTCGGCTGGCACAACCACAACCACGAGTTTACTAAAATTGAAGATAAGGTCATCTATGATTTTATGCTCGAGAATACCAATCCAAAAACTGTCTGCTTCGAAATGGATGTATATTGGGTAATGAAGGGCGGATGCTCTCCTATTGATTACATGAAAAAATACCCTAAACGGTTCCCATTGCTTCACATCAAGGATGAAAAAGAAATTGGTGAAAGCGGATTGCTCGATTTCAAAGCAATATTCGAAGAGGGTTATTCAATCGGAATGAAAGATTATTTCGTTGAGGTAGAGCGTTACAATTTTGAACCGCTTGTTAGCGTTCAGAAGAGTTACGACTTTTTGGCTGCCGCTCCATATGTGAAATAGTTTAAATAGTTTGAAGGGTTTAAAATGTTTGAAATGTTCAATGGATACGCGCATCTTGAATAAAGCTGACATTTCAAACCCTTCAAACCCTTCAAACCTGATGACCCCTGAAGCAAAAGCAGGTACTTATTTTCCTTTTCTGTCTGCCATTGCTGGTACCGGTGGGAAGTTATCTCATTTGGAAGATAAGCCCATTCACTAAAAGGTGCCCACTCAAAAGTATCTACTCTGACCGGTTCGAGCTAATTGCCTCTTACCCTCATCTTCAATATATAAACTGAAGTCCTGGCTGTAATAAACAGGATGTTTCTCTTTTTGCCACCAAAACAGACATTGGAAGGTTGTTCCGGTATTTCAATGTTGGTGATATGTTCTCCTTTGGCATTGTAGACCGAAACCGTTTTGTTGGTCAGGTAGACATTTCCCTTGCTGTCGATGGTCATCCCATCCGAGCCTTCGGGAGCAAATAGGGTTTTCGAACCCAATGAGCCATCCGGCTGAATGTTGTACTTCCAGATTTTTCTGTCATTGATATCGCTCACATAAAGTATCCGGCCATCCGGGGTACCGATGAGACCGTTGGGTTGTTTATAGTCGCCGATGACCCGCGAAACCTTGCCTTCGGGATTCAGGTAGTACACGCCCCGAACATCCTGAGCCTCTTTGTGACCGGTTTCCCAGTATTCGCGGAAGTAATAAGGATCGGAGAAGTAGATTCCGCCATTGGGCGCAATCCAGAGGTCATTGGGGCCATTCAGATGCAGTCCGTTGAAACCTTCGGTGAGGATGCGCTGCTTCCCATCCATGCCAAAAGCCACAATCCGGTTGTGCAAATCTGCACATGCCACAAGCTCACCCTTTTTGTTAAAATAGGTGCCATTGGACCTTTCGCACGACTTGCAGAAGTTGGTGATTGTTCCATCCTCGCTCCACACATCAATCTTGTCGTTTGGCTGATCGGTGAAAAAGACACGACCATCGGGTGCCACGGCAGGACCTTCGGTAAAGGTATATCCGCCGCCGGCTTTTGTTACTTTTTCACCTTTGGCAACCGGATTTTGCCGGG
Organism: uncultured Bacteroidia bacterium; assembly: GCA_903881215.1. Taxonomy (GTDB): domain Bacteria; phylum Bacteroidota; class Bacteroidia; order Bacteroidales; family Prolixibacteraceae; genus CAINVV01. Next base: position 19,458 of record CAIRSO010000253.1, on the reverse strand, counting down.
CGGAACGATCTTTGGCACCAAGTGTCAGGGAGATGGACAAGAGAAGCAGGACGAAGATATGTTTTGTCATGGTTGCAGGGGAAAACGGATGTTTGCATTAGGGACGCCACCGTGCATGATTTGAACCATCAGCGGAAGCAAGGAAATGACGAGAAGTGTCAGGCCGAAATAGAGTGCCCATCTGTCTTTTGGGGCAGGTAGTTCTGCATTTTCATCCCGGAAAGGAGATACAGATTTGCGAATAAGAAACCAGAACGCGAGTAAATTGAGGACGTACAGCGGTTGTTCGGATCGGAAGTTGCCCATAAAAATCCCGGTTACGAGATAGCTCAATATAATGTAAACGGTAAAAACTGAAAAGAAAAGCACCATCGCTTCTTTTCGTCCGAACAGCTCTTTTCCTTTCAGGTTTAGTCGGACGATAAGATTCATTATGCCCAGAATGATAAGTGTGAGCAATGAAAGAAATAATGCTTTCGAGGTATCGTTTTGGAGGAAGTTGCTTTTGATTATTTCGCTCATACGGAAGGCATCTTTCCAGACCAGCAGAGGGATGATCACCAGGATCAGCAAGAGCGAAAGCACGTTTTCATATCTCCGGGGCGCCTCAGTTTCTGAAGGCCATTTGGAAGTAAAGACGCCGTATGCCATGCCACAACCACCCCAGAAACCGATGTTGTATTCCATCACGTTCCAGAGGTTAAAATGGATTTGCAGGAGGTTGCCGGTAATTTGCAGGAAATTCCCGAAAGAGAAGCCGAAACCGCCTCCAAGCATGGCATAGAAAGCGACGCGCAAGGCGGATGAATAGCCATTTCGGGCCATGTGCCACACCATGGCAGCTCCTGCGCCAAAGCAAATGGACCATGCTTCCGAGCGGGGAGGAGTCATGAGCAACTCCAATTGTTCGATCAGAAAGAAATAGCCGATGAGTCCGCCGGCCGCCATCTCTGCTACCAGCGAAGCCCATTTGACCCGGTTGGAGGAGCTGGAATTCAGGGATAGGCCAACGAGTCCGCCGCCGATTAGTCCGAAGAGTCCGCCGATCACGAAAAGTGAGACAAATCCGTAAGTAGAGTTGAGAAGATCTTCGCCTCTGCAATAGCCTACAACCATGCCGTAGCTGATCATTCCTGTTGTGCCCCAGCCGATGGCCGAGCTGGCAATGATTGGCAGCATTTTGTTGTACCAGTCTTTGCGACCGGCAGCGAGGAGGAGGGCTGCACCTCCAATGATGCCGGCAAATGCGGCACCGGGTTCGTGGCCAAATTGTCCGCGGATAGCCCAGGCGGTGCCAAAGGCGATCCCGACAAGGAGAATGGGGAGAAGGAGATGATTTTTCTTCATGGTAAAAAGTTGATAGTAGTTAGTAGACAGCCAAAATTAGGAAAAAATTAACCCCACCCAACCACAGAATACACAGATTAAGTTGCAGATTACACAAATGAACCCCCTTCTTACCACAGATTACACGAATTACACGAATTGAAAACACAAATTAACCCCGACCCTACCACGAATTACACAAATTTACACAGATTAAAAAAACCCTTCAAACTTTTTAAACAACTCAAACAATTCAAACCTTAACTATCAACACATTGCGTTGTGCGCAAATTGGGTTAAATTTGCATCAATAATATCCCCGATATGACAGTGTTAAAAGTTGAAGAGTTTATTGGAAAGATGAAGGAGAATGTCGTTTTGGACATTCGTACTCCGGCAGAGTTTGCTGAGGGTCATCTGCCCAATGCCATCTCTTTTCCCCTTTTCACGGATGAGGAGCGTGTCATTGTCGGGACACTTTACAAGCAGCAGGGGAGAGATACAGCCGTGCTGAAAGGGCTCGATCTGGTGGGGCCAAAGCTGAAGAAATATGTGCTGCAAGCCAGGAAATATCCCGGAGCCCTTTGTCTTTATTGCTGGCGTGGTGGTATGCGCAGCAGCAGCATGGCTTGGTTGCTGGCCACGGCAGGCAGGGAGGTTTTTGTGCTCGAAGGAGGCTACAAGGCATACCGGACCTATGGCCGCGAGCTTGTCTCCAACGGACTGAAATTGATCATGCTGAGCGGTCCGACCGGTTCGGGCAAGACGGAAATTTTGCACCAATTGGCTGAAATGGGTCAGCAGGTTTTGGACCTCGAAGGACTGGCCAATCACCGTGGATCCAGTTTTGGCGGAATCGGTCAGCCGCCGCAGCCATCTACCGAACAATTTACCAACCTCATCTTCGAGAAGGTCATCGGATTTGATCGCTCCAAACCCATCTGGGTGGAGGGTGAGAGTCAGGCCATTGGAAGGGTGTCTATCCTGAACGAGTTGTTTCTTCAGATGAACAACTGTCAGACGATTCGTATTGATCCGCCCAAGTCGGAACGCGTTGAGCGCTTGTTGCGCGACTATGCCGGCTTTCCGGCTGAGGAACTGCAGGTAAGTGTCGAAAAGATCAGTAAACGTCTGGGTGGCAAGGATACACAGGATACCCTGGAAGCGCTTCATGCCGGAGACTACCGGAAAGTGGTTGAGATCACCCTCGGTTATTACGACAAATCCTACGACTTCAGCATGGCCAGGCGGGATACGAAGATGATATCTTTTGTGGCGAAATCGTATTCTCCCGAATTGATTGCGCCGGAATTGGTTGATTTTGCAGAACGGGAGATTCAGTTCGATTAGTTAAAAATGAACAAAGACTAGGGGACTGGGGGACTAGGAGACTGGGCGAGTGGAGCTTAGGAGATTGAAGAATTGAAACGGAGAAACGGGGAAGAAGGACTAGGGGACTAGGAGACTTGGAGACTAGGCGAGCGGAACTCACGAATTTGAAGAATTGAAACGGAGAAACGGGGAAGAAGGACTAGGGGACTAGGAGACTTGGAGACTGGGCGAGTGGAGCTTAGGAGATTGAAGAATTGAAACGGAGAAACGGGGAAGAAGGACTGGGGGACTAGGAGACTGGGAGACTAGGCGAGCGGAACTCACGAATTTGAAGAATTGAAACGGAGAAACGGGGAAGAAGGACTGGGGGACTAGGAGACTGGGAGACTGGGCGAGTGGAGCTCACGAATTTGAAGAATTGAAACGGGGAAACGGTGATGCGGAGAAAGCATTTCTTCTTTTAATTCGTGTAATCTGTGTAATCCGTGGTTGGGAGGAGTTATATGTGTTTGAATAATAAAGAATAATATCATCGTAATATGCAAACAGTAGATGGCAAAGGGTTGCTTTGTCCGCAACCATTGATCTTGACGAGAAAGGCACTGAAAAACTGTCTGCCGGGCGAGACACTTAAGATTGAATGTGACAATAAAACGGCTTTTCAAAATATCCTGACTTATTTGAACGATCAGGCGCTATCCCCGGAAGGGACTGAGTTGGATGGGATCTTTCACATCACGGTAGTGAATGAAAAAGTTGAGGTAGAAGAAGTGGCTGGAACTGGAAGCATTGATCCCGGAATGTGCTCCAATTCCTACGTTGTGGTTGTAAGCAGCGACAAGATGGGCGATGGGGATCCTGAACTTGGAGCCATCCTGATGAAGGCATTTCTGAATTCACTGATTGAGCAACCCATTCTGCCGACGCATCTGATTTTTTACAATTCCGGTGTAAAGCTGGCAACCATAGATTCCGGTGTGATCGGTTCGCTGAAGACCTTGGACGAGAGTGGAGTAGATGTCATGATCTGCGGCACCTGCGTCGATTTTTACGAAGTGAAAACCCTGCTCGCCGTGGGCAGAATCTCGAATATGTTTACCATTACCGAGACGATGGCGAAGGCCGGGCACATAATAAAGCCTTAGAAAAATTGTTTGGAAAGTTTAAATTGTTTGAAGGGTTTGAAATGTTTATGGAGTTTCGTGCTTCCTTTCGACTGCTTGGGTAACTTTTCAAACTTTTTAAACGTCACAAACATTTCAAACTTCCTAAACATTTCAAACTTCTTATGAATCTATATTTCGACAATTGCGCGACCAGCTTCCCTAAACCTTCAGCGGTAGCGGAGGCTATGAGCAAGCACCTGAATGAGACAGGTGGCACCTATGGACGGTCTGCGTATCCGCGGATACTGCATTCGACAAGATTGGTGGAAGAGTGCCGCGATCAGCTGGCAGTATGGATGGGCACGTCGGATGGGGGCAAGATCGTCCTGACCGCCAATGCCACCACAGCGTTGAACCTGATGATCCAGGGAATCTGCAAAAAGGGCGGCCATGTGCTTACTTCTGCTATGGAGCACAATGCGATCGCCCGGCCACTTCAGCACCTGTGCCAGATGGGTTTGATCGAATGGGAGCTGCTGGATAGCGCACCCGACGGACGAATTCTGACGGAAAAGATTGCCGCGAAACTACGTCCCAACACCATCCTGGTCGCCGTATGCCACATGAGCAATGTGAACGGTATGGCCCAGTCGCCGGGAGAGATCAAAAAAGCCATTGGAGATATTCCTTTGTTGATTGACGCGAGTCAGTCGCTGGGTTCACATCCTGTTGAGGTTGATCATTGGGGAGTCGATTTTCTGGCTTTCACCGGACACAAATCACTGTTGGGACCCACAGGTACCGGTGGGGCGTTTATCCGGCATCCGGAGATGGTGGAGCCTTTGATTTTCGGCGGCACCGGCAGCGGATCTGATTCACTTTCGATGCCTTCCTTTGTACCCGACCGTTTTGAGGCCGGAACGCCCAATATAACCGGGATTCATGGATTGAATGCGGCACTGAAGAACTGTCCGGTGGCGCAGCATTCGCGGGATGATTTTTCCGCTTTGCTGAACGAGGTAAGGAAGAACAGGAATTATGTGGTTCGTTGCGCCGAAGATTTTGCCCATCAGGGGAAGCTGTTCTCAGTGGTTCACCAATCATTAAGTTCGTCGGAGTTGGCACTGCAATTTTATGAAAAATTTGGCATTGAGTCGAGGGCAGGACTCCATTGCGCGCCTTTGGCACACCGTCATTTGGGCTCTTTCCCAAATGGGGATTGCCGTTTTTCCTTGTCTCCCTATCATACGCCGGAGGAGTTGAATTATCTTGCAAAAGCAATCCACGATGTCGGAAAATAGAGAAATCATGCTGTTTCAGAACATCCGTCAGGTAATCAAGGCGGAGCTGTGGTGCGTGAGAGTTAAGATTCCGGTGAAGGTCATTCCGGTGCCAAAACCATACTCGACGGAGTGCGGACTGTGTCTGGAAGTGAGTAATGTGGACGCGGACAGGCTGGAGGTTTTTGCAGGGGAGAATGGGATGGTGGTGCGAAGAATAACTCGTAACTGATAACCCCACCCTACCACAGATTACACAAATTTACACAGATTAGAAGAATAACCCCACCCAACCACGGATTACACAGAATACACGAATTTTAAACGCAAATTAACCCCAGAATTAAGCGCAGATTAACCCCATTCCCTACCACAGATTACACAAATTTACACAGATTAAAGAAGGAAATGCCATTCATTCCACCTGCGATACAGATGTAGAAATAAAATCAAAAAGGGAAGTCTTCAGATGAGGACTTCCCTTTTTAACCCTGGTGTAGGGTTGGATGGTGAAATTACTTTAAAGCAAATTCTTAGCTGACTAATTCAGGATAATAGGATGCAATCAGTTCAAGATGTGCAACAGTTTCGGTTGTTCCGCTTGCCAGCACTCTTTGGTGGTAGTAAACTTGCTTGTTCAATTTATCCATTGAAGTTGCATATCCACTGGAGAGAAGTTCGCCGTCAAGTTTCTTGATTCCAAAATAGACTCCATTACATTCGTACTGGATGGGAGCTTTATCGGTAAGAACGTAGTACTTTTTGCATTTTTTCTGTTTGTCAAGGACAACGACGACTTTCATGTCGGATTTTTCATAGGAAATTAAATACTTGTCCAGTTCTTTACCCTGAAGCATCATGTGATCTTCCAATTGTTCGATTTTGTAATCTCCGAAAGCGGAATTTGAGGATCCTTTGGCAACTAACTTGTTACCCATTGCAAACATTGAAACCAGAAGGACCATTGCAGTTGTTAAAAAAATTGTTTTCATAGCAAATAAATTTAAGTGTGTGTTTTTAATAAATTTTGTTTTTTAAAGAACTTTGGCTCAAATATATTTCTAGAAAATGGGGTGTGGTTTTTTTATCAATGTAAGTGGGTCATCGTGGGGCAAATAATGCTTATTGACCGGAAATTGAGCTTTTGGAGGATATTTTGGTCGTTCGTACCCTAAATCGTGCAGATCACAGTGATAAACCCTCCGCAGACCATGAGATCATGGAAAATGCTTACACTCCAGCAACCGGACCGGAATAATTCAAAGCACTGAGTACAGCATTCTTGAAATTTCGGCCAATAGGGAGCTCTTTCCCCTGGATTTCGATGGTGTTGGCGGTAAAGGCTTCAATCTTGTTTACCGGTACGATGTAGGACTTGTGGATGCGAAGAAAATGGTCTGTGGGCAGTTTCTCTTCCATCAGGGCCATGCTGTTTTTGGTAATAATCTTGCGTTTGTCGGTGTAAATCTGAACATATTCGCTCAAACCTTCCACATATCTGATTTCGGAGAGGTAAATCTTGATCACCTTCTTGTTCTCTTTCACGTAGATAAAACTCTCATCATTGGCTTTCTCGGCAGGTGAGGAGGCATTGCCCTGGATCGCCTCGAGGTTCATCTGGTAAAACTTGTTGACAGATTTAAGGAAACGCTCAAAAGTGATGGGTTTAATCAGATAATCCACCACATCGAGTTCAAAACCCTCCAGGGCATAATCCCGGTAGGCAGTAGTTATGATGACTTTTGGCGGATGTTTCAGCGTTTTAAGGAACTCGATACCGGTGATCTGTGGCATCTGAATGTCCATGAACATAAGATCCACATGCTTCTCACGAAGAACACTCAGGGCTTTCATGGCGTTGTTGCACTCTGCCACGATCTCAAAATTCTCCAGCTTTTCTATGTGGGCTCTGATCAGGTCGCGGGCCAGTGGCTCATCATCAACAATCAAGTATTTTGTTTTCATAACCGCCTCTTTTTCTATAGGTAACCTCTTATTCAAATCAATTACACAAATTTAATATTTAGGAGAGCCATTCTTTGCCTTAACGGCGGAAATTATTTTTGCCTCATTTTCTTCACTATCTCTGGTCAGTAAATTGGCATAATAGTTTGGATTTAATGGTTCGCCGGTGGCTTGCTCAATGAGTCGGTCCCAGGTTATGATATCCCCATATTGGTAGATCTGAGATACCAGAAATTCACCCACTTTCTTGTTGTTTTGATAGTCAGCATCCCCTCCTTTCAGAATATTCTTTTCCATGAAGTGCCTTAATTGTCCGGCAAACAACTCGGCAAGAACATAGTTATGAACAGTGCAGGAGAAACTGGTAAAATAGCTGCTGGTTGCCCAATCGGTGGTGTTTGGATCTTTGGGCGGCTTGATTCCCAGATACTCCTCGTTAAGCTTGTACCACAGTGCACCAAGATTTTGATCCGGATTACGGTAGACCTCTCTTTCAAAGACAGATTTCACCAGGAGTCGCCTGAATCGGTACAACCGGTCGACCTGCATAAGATGCATGCAAAGAAGCTTATATTCATGGCTACTGACTGAATCCAATTCAAATTCCCGTTTCAGCCAATCACTGTTCATAGTCAGGTTCTCAAAAAAGCAGGCAATCCCTTCGACTACCACCGCATTTGGGTATTTCAAAAGGTAAGGTATGGTATCCGAGATATTTTTGAAATGTGAGGCATGACCGCAAAGGTGCATCATCTTTCTCATCCCTTCGGCATTCTCCTGAATGCTGGCCATCATGCGCATATCGCTCTTAAAATCCACATTGAAAAAATTCGTCCCCATCGATTTGCCCTTTTTTGCTTTCAGGTCGCTGTTGTTGATGACATCCTGAACCGGAAGTCCAATGCCATTGAAAAAGCCGGCGACCTGTTCGATCGGATCCCGCTTGCTAAACAAGGAATCCATTTTTGCCAAAAAACTCTTTGGCAGGTAGCTGGCACGCTCGTCGTTGTAATGGTAACATTGAAGCTCTTCTTTTGAGATATGAAATTTCCCGGACAGCACTTTATCTACAAGCGATTTGGCTTCAAAAAAAGGTTTACGCGTTTTCAGTTCTATTGAATCAAGTAATGTTTTGATCATCTCCGGGGTCTGATCCTTGTTTTCCAGAGCGAGCTGGTAATAATCGGTGTAGCCAAATTCACGGACAAATTCGTTCCTGGTCTTTACCATCTTGACAATGTCTCCGGCAATTTGTTTCCCTTTATCCCGGTAGGCAGTGTACACCTTTCTCAGGATTGCCGTGTCGGTCGAATATTTCAAGATCGAATCAAGCTGAGCTCCTACATATTTCTTGTCACCCACCACCACCTGATTGGTTGAATAAGACTGCCACAATTGGGTTTCGGCGAACCTCAGTTTTTTGTACCGGTTCTCCTCCAACTGCGGTCCCATAAAAGATTGATACAACACAGTCAATTGCCTTTTTAGCATCGGATCAGTAATCAATTCGGAGTTCTTTAATTTCCTGAGTAGTTCGAAATCCTTTTCTTTGGTGAAGACATTTTCAGTAAATGAAACAAACTTATCAGGAGCAAATTGACCACTTTTGTTTTGGTTTGAATTGTTAAAAACAAATTCCAGTTCAAGGAGCTTCTTGTAATCGCTCTGATTGCCGGATAGATTTGCGTTCCAGAGTGCAACCGTACTCTCCATTGAAAAATTGCGGATCAGGTCGACATTTTTGTCGATGTAATGACGTAAGATCAATTCGGATTGTTGCTTCTCATTCAAACAACTAACAGATAAAATGAAAAGCAAAAGCAGTAGATACTTCATCTCCCGTTGTTTTTTGTGATGTCGAGTCTGACATAAAATTCACTGTTCTCCTCGCGAACTGTAAGCCTGTGATTCTGTGGATAGATCAATTCGAGCCGTCTTTTTGCGTTCAGCAGACCGACTCCCTCAGTACTATCATTTTTGCCTTTGTCCGGAATGCTGTTGAGGGCCTCGAAGGTCAGGCAGTCGTTTTTGACACGCAGGGAAATCCTGATCCAGGGCATATTGGGATCCTTACTGCTGCCATGCTTGAAACAATTTTCCACATACGAATACAGCAACATTGGTGGGATCAGGTGATTCATATTATCCACATCTTTTTCGAATTTTACGGAGAGCCGGTCTGAATACCTGATTTGTTCAAGCTCAATGTAATTTTCGATGAGCTTAATCTCCTTCGAAACGGGTACCTCGGTAGCGTTGCATTCATACAAAATGTAATGAAACATCTCAGACATCTTGGCAATGACGACGGCTGTTTTGCTGCTTTTGCTCAATGCGAGGGAGTAAAGATTGTTTAGTGTATTAAAAAGGAAATGGGGATTCAACTGCCCCTTCAGCACCTGCAACTCAGTGGCAAGGCGTTTGCGTTCGGCTTCGTTGGAAATATCCTGACTTCTGATCCAGTTTTTGTAGTATTTGAACATGGCAAAAAGAACGGTTGGCCCCATGATCCAAAGTAAATTAATCAGGAAACCATCCGCTGTGTACCAATCTTTCGGATGCAAAGCCGACGGAATAAAAAGTGCGTAATAGACATTTTTGCTGATAGACAATTTTAGCAGAGATGCCAGGGCAGATGTCATAGCTAGCGACCCCAAAAAGCTGAAATACCTACCTCTTAGCAGGAAATTAGGGACCAGCGCATAGACCACGAAATAGGTATACAGCATTAATACCGGAAGGTGAACCATCAGATTTAGAAGGTAAAACTGGTAAGGGAAATTTTGCTGATAACTGAAAACATAAGAACCGATGGCAACAAACGAGATCCAGTAAATCATATGATTGACGGGCCGAATATGCAACAGTCGATTAAAAGTATTAGGTGTCATTTGGCGAAATATTTTGTTTTGAGATTGGGCGGGCAGAAAGCCAACAGATCCCGTCCATAGCACAATAACTGCTCAAAATTAGAAAATTGGAAGTTGCCGGATTTTCTTTTCCAGCCTTCTACCGGTTGCAGTCGGCCAAAAGTTGATTATCGGTTTCGAATGCCGTTTACCCTTCGGAACGTGTCGTTGGCACGGAGATCACTTCATTTTATAAAAATTTAACATTTTACCCTATAACGGTTGTAATAATGGTGCGTCTTTAGTACATATAACACAGGATAGTTCATGCCTTTACCGCAGATTACACAAATTAAAACCGAATTGACGCAGATGCACCCCACCCAACCACGGATTACTCAAATTACACGAATTAAGGAAGAAATGCTTTCTCCGTTTCACTGTTTCTCCGTTTCAATCCTTCAATCTACGGTGTTCCACTCGCCCCCTCTCCCCTTCTCCCCCTCGCCCCCTCCCTCTTCATTCTTTCCCGTTTCCTCTTTCTTTTATAACTTTACATTAATAAGCAGTTTACGTGAATAAAGAAGTCTTTTTACCGTTGCTTAAAACATCAAAGAAATGAAAAGAGTTGTTGCCATTTTTGTTTTCTGGATCGTGCTGTTGGCAAATAGTTTTGCGCAGCAGTACGTATTTACGAATTACTCCATCAACAACGGACTTTCACAGAGTGTGGTCAACTGCATCTTTCAGGATTCGCACGACTACATCTGGATTGGCACCCAAAATGGACTCTGCCGTTTCAATGGGGAGACTTTCGAGGTGTTCAGCTACAATCCGGCCGACTCCGGGTCGATATCCAACAACTGGATTTATTCTATCACAGAAGACCTCGACAAAAATTTATGGATTGGAACCAAGGGCGGACTAAACCGGTACCTGACAACCCAAAATAAATTCGAAAGAATCATCTATGAGACTGGTTTCCCCATCGATTTGACCCACTATTGCTACGACCTGCTTTGTCTCAGCAACGGTTCGATTCTCATCAATACGCCTCCACTCATTTCGATTTACGATCCCCGGAAGGGAAGTTTTGCCCATTATCAAAGTAATATGGAGTACGATGGAGCCGTTAAAGATGTCAGGATGCCGGTTCTGGAGGAGAAAGACAGCCGCCTTTGGATTGGTTCATCGAATGGGCTGACCTGTTTTTCGACTCAGACAAAAGAGTTCAGCTACTATCCGTTTATCAACAAAAGAGGGGATGTCGTCCGGGATGTGCAGGTTTCATCACTCTACCGTGATAAGCAGGGGGTACTTTGGGTGGGAACTACTGCCGGGTTATACAGTTTTAAGACTCCTGCCAATCGTTTTGAAGAGGCGCAGTTTGTCATAGGTACTACTGAAAATTTTACTTTGGAAAACACTTGTATCAGGGCGATTCTGGATGATAAAAACGGAAACCTGATCGTAGGCACAGAAGGCCGTGGGCTGTATGTTATTTCGAACAATGGGCAAATCCCGGCTACGGTTCAAAACTATACCTCCGAAAACAGCGAAATAGGTCACAACATCGTGCAATCACTTTGGATCGACCGGTCGGAGAATCTTTGGATCGGCACACTCCAGGGTATTAGCAAAACTGATTTGAAGAAAAAGAAGTTTCAACTTTACCGGAGAAGCAATTCCCCAAATTCGCTCGATCTGCTTGGGAATGTCATTGCCTCTCTTTACAAGGATGAGAAGGGAATTTTGTGGGTTGGTAACTGGGGACAGGGCTTGAATCTGGTTGATAGAAGCACCAACAAGGTAGAACATTTTTCTACCGCGATGGGTGGAACGCACAAACTACCGAACGACTTTATCCATGTGATCTTTGAGGATTCAGATCACCATATTTGGTTGGGAACGCGCAATGGACTGCTTATCTACGACAAACTGAAGGATCAATTCGTTCCCTGGAATGTCTATTTCGGGAATGTGCTGCTTCCTGCACTGGACCAGGTCAGGATCTATATGATCATACAGGACAAGGCTTCCAATTACTGGATAGGAACCCAAAACGGACTCTATAAAATCAACCTGAAAAAATCGACAGTAGAAGTCTTCAGGAAGGAGCTGGACAAGAGTCGCCGGTTGAGCGAAAACCTGGTTTATTATCTGCTGGAAGATTCCGACGGACTGATTTGGATCGGCACCGTGGGTGGTTTGGATGTGTACCATCCGGCTACGGGAAAAATCAGCCATTTCAGAAAAGGGGACAGAGGGCTGAGCGACGATTTTATCATCTCACTTTGCGAAGACAGCAGGAAGAGGATCTGGGTTGGCACCGACACCTATGTGAATGTTTTCGACAAGAAAGATTCCACTTTTACCTACTATTCGCAGAAAGATGGCTTGCCGAACAACAGGATTTTCGAGATGGTGAAAGACCGGAACGACGATCTGTGGATCGCCACGGGAAAGGGCCTGTGCAAGTTCAGCATGAGGCAAAACCGTTTCCAAACCTTTACGGTGGAAGATGGATTGCAGAGTCTGGAATTCAACCTCAGGGCTGCTTGTGTCAGCAAAGACGGGGAGTTGCTGATGGGTGGAATGAATGGTTTCAACGCCTTCTATCCCGACTCCATCGCCAGAAATCCCTACATTCCCAACCTGGTATTTACGGCATTTTACAAGAGTAGGGGCAATGTCAGGGAGTATGTCAATCTGGAAGAATCCAGGGAACTGGTACTGAAACACAATGTCAGCTCTTTCACCATTGAGTTTGCAGCGCTGGAATACACCAATCCGTTGAAGAACAATTATACTTACAAGATGGAGGGAATTTCTGACGAATGGGTGGACATCGGAAACCGGAAGTTCGTTCCTTTTTCGGCTCTTCAGGCAGGTGATTACGTGTTCAGGGTAAAGGGATCGAACAACGATGGAGTCTGGAACGACAAGGAGAACAGCCTTCACATCACCATTCTACCTCCTTGGTGGAAAAGTATTTATGCTTATTTGGCCTATCTGTTGGTGATCATTCTTTCCATCTATGTTTTCATCAAAGTGAGGGAGCGAAATCTGAGGCAAGCCAAAGCGATTCTGGAGCAAAAGGTACAGGAGCGAACGTTGCAAATCGAGGAGCAGTCCAAATTGATTGTCTCCCAAAACCGCGAGCTGAAAGAGCTAAATGGCACCAAGGACAAATTTTTCTCCATCATCGGCCATGACCTCGGCAACCAGTTCAACATCATCATCGGCTTCTCCGAAATGTTGGTTTCGAGCTTTAAAACGATGGTTCCCGAGAAGGTGGAAAAGCATCTGACCAATATTTACAACTCCTCCAACCTGGCACACGAGTTGCTTGAGAACCTGCTGACCTGGGCCAAACTCCAGACCAGGGCGATCAAATTTGATCCAATATCCATGGATGTTCATGCAAAAATTACTGAATCCATTGAGTTTTTGGAGAGTGCTTACACCAGGAAGCAGATAAAAATAAAGATCTCACCAACGGAGGGGATCAGGGTACTGGCAGATGTGAACATGTTTTCGACGGTAGTCAGGAATCTGGTGGCCAATGCCATTAAATTTACCCACAAGAAAGGGCATATTGTCATCTCTATCCGTAGGGTTGATGACCATTGTGAAATTGCGATCAAGGACGATGGGGTTGGGATTCCGGCGGATACTATTGGAAAGATCTTCAGGATCGATAGCAACCACTCGACACCTGGTACCAACGGGGAAAAGGGCACCGGACTGGGATTGATACTATGCAAGGAATTTGTAGAAAAGCACAAAGGGATTATTCTGGTCGAGAGCGAGGAGGGGAAGGGGAGTAAGTTTATTTTTACATTGCCACTTGCTGAATAAAGACCTCCAAACTTCGGATTACGCAGATAAAATGGCAGATTACACAAATTAACCCCACCCTACCACGGATTACACAAATTACACGAATTAAGAAAACAATTAACCCCGGCCCTACCACAAATTAGAAACACAAATTAACCCCATTCCCTACCACGGATTACACAAATTGACACAGATTAACCCTGACCCTACCACAGATTAAAGAAGCCCTTCGACTTCGCTCAGAGACCGTTTCTCTCTTCCAGTTTCTCCGTTTCTCCGTTTCAATTCTTCAAATTCGAAAGTTCCACTCGCCCACTCGCCCTCTCACCCCCTCTTTCCTTCTTCCTTTCTCAAATTGCACGATATTATTAAAATTGCTATCTTGGTGATAAATTGTTTGAGATGTATCAATTCCTTGAGGCGGAGGCTGTACGGAAGGAGAAGAGGCTGATCTGGGCTGTGAACAGGTCGGTGATGGAAAATATTGGGCTCATCCACCAGCAGAGCGGCAAAAAGAGCAAGAGTCACTGGAACCTGTTTCTGTGGCTGCTTAAGATCTTTGCTTTCCTCCTTAAGCTGACGGGTCATTACAGAAAGGGTTACGGAAACGCCAAGACCATTTCAGTTAACGAGTTTACCTTGGAATATCCAAATCTGCCGGTTGCCTTTGATGGGTTCAGGATCTTGCATTTGTCTGATCTGCACATCGACAGCATTCCCGGGTTTACCGCTTTCCTGGTCGATAAAGTCAAGGCGCTGGAATTTGATATTTGTCTCCTGACGGGCGATTACCGGCGGGATATTTTGGGAAGCTTCAGTCACATCCTTAAGCCGCTGCGCATTTTGTCAAAAAATATCCAGGCTCCCTATGGCACCTTTGCCGTTTTAGGGAACCACGACACTTACCTGATGGCTCAGTACGAGCCGGATTCGGGGATGCAACTTCTGATCAACGAGTCAGTGGAGATCAGCAAAGACGGGCAGAAGATCCTGATCACCGGGACCGACGATCCGTTCAATTACTACACCGATGCTACACTCCTCAGTCTCGATACTCCGGCTTATGATTTCAAGATCGCGATGGTGCATACTCCGGAGTTGGCCAAAGCTGCGGCTAAGAATAAGTACGATTTGTATCTGTGCGGGCATACGCATGGCGGACAGATTTGTCTGAAGGAGGGGGTTCCGATAATTAGTCACCAGTTTGAGGGCAAGCAGTTCAACCACGGGTTGTGGAACATTGGAGGCATGGTCGGATATACCTCGCGGGGAGCCGGGGTGAGCGGGTTGCCGGTGCGGTTTAATTGTCCGGCGGAGGTGACGATGATAACACTGAAAAGCTTATGACAGCGACCGAAGAACTATATCATCAGCGTTTGAGCCGATATCTTACGGCGATGCGCAACGAAAAGCCCGACCGCATTCCGATTCGTCCTTTCGTTGCGGAGTTTACCGCAAAATATGCCGGAATGACTTGTCAGGATGTGGTGCACGATTACAACCGAGCCTTTGAAGCGGCGCGCCTGTGTGCGGCCGGATACGATTGGGACGCAGTGGTATCGAACATGGTCTATGTCTGGACCGGTCTTACGCAGTCTATCGGCCTCACCTATTACGGCATTCCAGGTATTGATGTGCCTGCAAACAATGGCTTTCAGTACCGCGAACCGGAGGAGGGCAAGTCGTTCATGAAGGAGGATGAATACGACGAGCTGATTGACGATCCGACTGCTTTTTTGTACAACAAGTGGCTACCACGCGTTTCGGCCGATATCTCACCGATGGGCAGTGCCACCAGCTACCGCAACAACCTGGCTCTGGTGAAAGGAGGAATGGCCATGCTCAACTATTTCAATGCCTACAGTCCGCATGTGGAAAAATTGCGATCCGAAAGTGGAACAGTTTCTGCCATCAACGGAATTTTCAAGGCACCCTTCGATATTTTGGGGGATAAACTCCGGGGATACCTGGGTCTTACGATGGACATGCTCACCCAGCCCGGGAAAGTGAAAAAAGCCTGTGAAGCCCTGATGCCCCATCTTTACAATGTGGCACTCAATTCGTCGGATCCCCTGAAGCAGGTTCCCATCGGATACTGGATGCACCGGGGCTGCATACCTTTTATTTCGGCCGGTGAGTTCGAATCTCATTACTGGCCAACAGTCAGGCCAATCATTGAAGAACTTTGGAAAAACGGTCACCAGACGCTCTTCTATGCCGAAGGAAGCTGGAACCACCATCTCGATAGATTTAACGACCTGCCCGAAAAAAGCATCGTCTTTCACGTCGACAGCGGAGATATTTTCAAGACACACAAGACCATCGGTCACAAGTTCTGCCTGAGCGGCGGAATACCGAACACCCTGCTTTCTTACGGTACCCCGGATGCGATCCGTTCCCGCTGCAAAAAGGTGATCGATGAAGTGGCGGGCGAGGGGGGCTACATCATGGATGCCAGTGCCATCATCCAGAATGATGCCACCATCGAAAACATGAAGGTGCTGACCGATTTCACCCGGGAATATGGGGTTTATTCGGACGGTTCTGCCCCTCTGCTTCCGCTGAATGCGCAAAACAGTCCGGCGGCCGGAACCCTCTTCGGATCGGACTACGGAATGGCCAGGCACATGCATTCAAAAGTACCGCCGGGATTCTGCATTCCGTGGGAAGAGAAGCGAAAGGAGATTCCTGTGATAACGGGCGATGAGCCATTGGTGAAGCGGATCTGGGAAGAGGTAGACGGATTCGGGAACATGTTTATCTGGCAGTGCTTGTTGTCTTTCTAATTTTTCGGATTGCACGGATTATCAGAAAGCAGATTACACGGATTAACCCCCCCAACCACGGATTACACAAATTACACGAATTTTAAAACTCAATAGCCTTTTCATCCGTAAAAAACCCTATCAACCCTTCAAACCCTTCAAACATTTTAAACTCTATAAACACTTCAAACTCTTCAAACCCTTCAAACATTTTAAACCCCCAAATCATGGCAGACAGAAGAATCTTTATAAAATCTATTGCAGGCGCAACTGCTGGTTTAACCATTGCAGGGAGATCGCTGGCGGGTATTGTTCTTGCAGAAAAAAAAGAGAGCGACCGACTGGGAGATGTTCTTCCAAAAAGAAAACTAGGTCGGACCAATGAATATGTGACCATTCTGGGTACGGGAGGATACCATGTTGGATGGACCACAGAGCGTGATGCACAAGAGGTGGTGGAAGCTGCACTGGAAGGTGGTGTCCGGTTTTTCGATACAGCAGAAAGTTATGGCAACGGAACAAGTGAAACTCGTTATGGCAAATACCTGACTCCAAACTACCGGGATCTGGTATTTTTGATGAGTAAATCGACAGGTAAAGATGCCAAAACGGTGAGGGAGCATTTGGAAGGAACATTGCGGAGATTAAAAACTGACCACCTGGATTTGTTCCAGGTTCATGCCATTTCTACCCCTTCGGATGTTGACAGTAGAATTGAGCTAGGTGTTCTGGATGTTTTGCTTAAGGCCAAAGAGGAGGGTAAGATCAGGTTTATGGGGTTTACCGGTCACCAAAATCCTTTTGCGCATGCCAGGATGCTGGAGAGAACAAAGGAAAGTGACATTTTCGATACCGTTTTGATGCCGGTGAATGTGCTCGACCAATCTTACTATAGTTTTACCCAGACGATCATGTCCAAAGCAGTTGAACGGAACATGGGAATTCTTGCCATAAAATCATTGGCCGATGGCAGGTTTTTTGCACAAAAGGCTCAAACTGGTTGGACTACCGACGACCCGCTCATTCCCAACTATCTGAGCATCAAAGAAGCGATGCATTTTGTGTGGTCGCTTCCGGTTTCCGTCTTAATTTCTGGAAATGAAAATGCCTCTTTTATGCGGGAGAAGATTGCTTTGGCACGCAGCTTTACCGAGATGACAGCCGACCAGAAGACGATCTTGATTAATAAAGTGAAAAACATTGCACTTACCGGGAAAATTGAATATTTCAAGCAGAAGGAGGGATAACATAAGCACATCAAACCATACTCGCCTATTGATTATGCCAATTTCTGGAGTTCCGATCGCCCCCTCATTCCCAACCATAAATGGCACAAATGAACACAAATAGGATTGATACGATAGAGATTAGCTGAATCCGCGACAGCGGAGTGATTAAAATTTGTTTAAAAAATGTAATCGTTGCAATAATATATCCCAAATTAATTTTTATTTTTAATAATTATTTCATTCAAAGGGGAAATCACTCCTTTCTGCAATAAATCTGTTTAACCCCTTAAAACAAATTTCATGAAGCAGCCACCCCGTCATTTAAAAAAAAGAATTATCCTTTCCGCGTTTATTTTGATGTTTCTGTCATTGAACGCATGCAAAGTGACCCTTCTTCCCGGCTACGATGCCAACATTTCTGAGCAGATCGTGAACACGGCTAAAGCTGTGGATAAATTTTATCTGTCGATGCAGGATAATACCTCCGCCGAAAACGGTGGTCGGGCATTCTCCAAATTTTCAGAACAATATGTGAACATTGAAGTGGAGCTAAATGCTTTGTTAAGCAAAAACAAGATCCGTCCGCTGAATCAAAATTCCACCAGAATTTGTGAGATCACCCTTGAGCTGTGGACGAAATACAAGGAAGAACACAAGAAGGACAATACGCTGAGCGACGGACTGGTCAAATTGAACCAGAAGACTTTCAGCGATCTTTTCTTCGCCATGCAAGTGGCCGAAAAAGGCAAGCAAATAATCGGCAATCCTCCTCAGTAAACGAACAACATAACACATAAGATCATGAATATCAATATAGATGATGTATTGGCCGAAATGTTATCGACCATGAAAGGAGCAGTAGGCGAGAATTGGAGCGAAGTCAAAACTGTTGCGCAACAGTTTCTGCAACGCAGGAAAGAGCGGCTCGAACTGTTGGCCCAACTGCGGATTAGTGGAGACCTCAGTCAGGAAAAATTTGAATCGCGTCTCCTGGATGAAAAGCTGATTGCCGAAGCCGAACTCAATGCGGTGGGGGTTATCTCAAAAGCACTTGCTCAAAAAGCAGCGTCTGCCGGACTGGATATCCTGAAAAAAGCCGTAGGCACCGCCATTTTGGGTGCCATATCGAAATAGATACAAAAATTGTCTGAATCAGAATTTGCAGAATTTTAGAATTTGCAAAATGGAAGGTGTAGTAAACTTGTCTGAATCAGAATTTGCAGAATTACAGAATTAACATAATTGTAATTGTGAAAGATGAAATTTTTGGGTAGGTAAACCTTATTTTCTTTTATAACCTTAGTCGTCACAAAAGTTTAGAGGGAAAAGAACCTTATTGCCTTATTAAATTTCCTCGGCAGCCGGTTTTTTAATCCAACCATTAGGGGTAACCTTTTTAGCCTCAAATAGATTAATAGCATATTGATGGTATTAGGAGCAAAATCCTTAGAATTATTGAACAGATTATACCTTATAATTTATTATCCTCAATAGAATCATCGAGCATGCAGTCCTACCTAAAACCGGGATATTTTGTCTGCAAGACTTCTGCATATTTGCCATTTGCGGAAGAGGGCAATATAATTTTTCCAGCCATTCTCCGCCAACTTATCATTAATACAAATTTTTAAATCGATTGTTATGAGAACATTTATCTTAATCGGATGCCTAATTCTATTTGGGTTACAATTGTCTGCCCAAAAATTGATTAATTACGATCAAAATGGAGACAAGCTAAAAAGTGTTACTGAATATGTCGGAAT
>CAIRSO010000252.1 GCA_903881215.1 uncultured Bacteroidia bacterium | reverse complement strand
GATCATGGAAAAGAAACAAATCATACAATCCCTTTGTCTTCAGTTTAGAATGAGTGGAATGGGTGCCAGTCTTGACCAGGCACTTAGAGAAGCAGAAAGTGGAACAGTTAGTTTTCTCGACTATACGATCAGGCTTTTGCAGGCAGAAGCGCTGCACCGCCAACAGAAAGAAGATCAACGAAGGCTTAAAACAGCACGTTTGCCAATCACTTGTGATCTAAACAACTATGATTACACATTTGAGAATGGCCTTCCAAAATCACGGCTAATACAACTACGGGAGCTTGACTGGCTCGACCAGCTGTACAACATTATCCTGATGGGGCCATCCGGTACCGGAAAAACATTTATTGCTGCCGGTCTCTGTAATGATGCTGTCCACAAGGGATATAAAGCCTACTTCCGGACAATGGACGATATTATTGGAATGCTTAAAATGAGAGATTTTACTCAGACAGCAAAAGCAGAATACAAGCGACTAACGACTGCAAATCTGATAGTTATTGACGATATAATGCTGTTCCCTATTGAAAAACAGTTGGCTGTGGCCTTGTTTAATATGATTAATCAGATATATGAAAAAACTGCGTTTATCATCACAACGAACAAATCACCATCCCAGTGGGCACAGATGCTGGACGATGAAGTTCTGGCAACCGCCCTGCTTGATCGCCTTTTGTTCCATTGTGAGGTCATCAATCTATCCGGGAAAAGCTTCAGAATGAAAAACCAGAAAACAATATTTAATCAAAATGAGGAAAAATAACCTACATTTGAAAACACAAAAGTTGAGCACTGTTGTTGCCATTTTCTGTGCACTCTAATTTACCATTTTCTGTGCATTTGTAATTTCTGCTTACATGTGCCAATTGGAATGCCTCCAGCTAGAATATCCCCGAGAATACCCAATGCATTAAAAAAACCAAACCTTGTGGCTTTAATTGCCTTTTTGTCAATCCAGCTTTCTTTGGTAACAGCATCATAATACTGACCTAATAATGAAGAATCGTTTTCAACTTCTTTTAACCATTTTTTGAATTTTAATGATTTATCTAAAATCGCGGTAAAATCTGTAAAGCTTTTCTCTCCAGAATTGATTGAATCTCGAATTGGCTTATATTGTTCTAAAATAATATTCTCGAATGTTGTTATGTCATCTTTACTCTTTGAAATTTTTTTCATGACATCCTCCACTCGATCTTGAATGTATGGGTAATGCATCATGTCAGTATAAATCTCTGCATTAAACTGCGAAGCAATATTAATATCACCACTACTTTCATTTGAATTTAATAAGAATGAAGACCAATCAAGGGAATGATCTGCAGGTAAGAGCTTGGAATATTTTTCATTCAAGGCATCCAAGTCAAAATTTGAATTAAAAATATACCCAGGGACTCCCATTGGAGTATCAATTTTATCTTCGATTGTTAGTTGTAATGAAGAAAGCTCCAACTGTGGTAAGTAAGAATTTAAATAGATTTTTAACTGAGAAGTTAAAAGAATAGCATCCTCACACTCGGATTCTAAAATATTTTGAAACCCTTTGGTATATTCAAGTGGACTGCACAATTCAAGAAATTCATCTGTTTTTTTTGAAGCCTGCCTTTTATCTCCCAAAATTTCAAGATAACTTTGATTTATAAATGGGCTTAGATTAAAAGATTCGCTTTTTGTAATGACTGGACCTACACCCAGCTTCTTTTTCTTTGGTATCCTGATTATCGCAATTGCTGAATTTCGAATATGTAGATTAATTAAACCATTAGAAATATATTCCTTTAGCTTTTCTAAGTCAATTGATTTCACAAACTGACTAACGGTAAATTTATCAAGTAAGAAATCGGTCTTGTCATAGAATAAAAGTGCTTCGCAAAGCTTACCCAAGTCTACTGAAGTATCTGATATTTTATTCTCTTTTATAAATATTCGGTCAAACATTTTGGTGTATTTAAATAACTATTCCGCTATATCAAATTTTTCCGAGTACTCTTTTACTGCTCTGTTCATCAGAAATGCTAAACTGCTAGATTCACTTTGTGGAGTTGGCTTGCCTGTTGAGACGCCCTTTCTATTGTAAAACTTAGTAGTAAGATATTTTATATCGACTTTTTTACCATCGTCAGAAATATTGATTTTGTTATCTTTAAAAGATACAATTACACCGTAAGGTATTTCTTCAGTTAGGGTAACTACAATTGATTCTGCATTACCAAATTTGTCTTTATATTTATTTAAGAATTCGAATAAATAATGGGAGTACGCTGCATCCTTTAAAAAGCCACCATTCGTAATATCATATTGTATCTTTCCCATATAATTAGTTGTTAAATATTTTTTCAAAGTGCTCCCACGCCACCCTATAATCCTCCACCCGGTCACATTTATCGAAGGGGGCGTGGTAGGTTATTTTTTTGCCGTGGTAGAGTTCGCTTTTGGTGATGGTGTGCTCGTAGGTTTGGCCAACAGGCAGTTCGCGGATTTGTTCCCACTCCTTGCGGTCCAAGCCTACCCCAGTTAACCCTTTGCTGCAAGTGAATACGATGTTGCCTTTGGTGTCGTACCAGGTATCGTCTTCGTTTTGCTGGAGTACCGGGAACTGGACATTGTAAATCAAAATCAACTCATCCAAAGTTAAGCCCAGCGCCATGGCGGTGATAACATCGATCTCCACCAATGCCTGCCGGCGTTCGTACCAGTTGCGCAAAGGTGTGCTCCATTGCCATTCGGGGGTGAGGGTGGCGAAGGATTTTTGGCGGATATCGGCTTTGCTCCATTGGTCGTGGGCAAAGGCTTCCTGCCAGCTTTCATTCCATAACGGGGCGTAGTATTTGTTGAGGCAATTGAGTTGAAGCGTGCGGGAGAAAAGTTGGGGTTTATATTTCTCGTTGACTCCTAACGGGAAAGAATTTATCCTTCCGTCACTTAAATTTGCTGCACCAATTGTTTTTATGAAAAAATCTAAAATAATGGATGAGCAAAGCCCCTGAAACTCAATTAGATGGTTTATTTTATTGAATATTAATGAAATTACACCGTGAATATGACTCGATTTTGACGGTAGAATTGCTCCTATTAATGTCCTTTCTGTATTAACATCTAACATTTTACGAAAACCAACTTTAAAATATTCTAACCAATCATCATAAACAGGTTTTCCATTACCATCTTTATTAATTATGAATGCTTTAATCGATTTTCCATAATCTATAGTGACACCTTGCGGTATGTAGTTGGTTCTAGGCAAGTATTGTTCAT
>CAIRSO010000251.1 GCA_903881215.1 uncultured Bacteroidia bacterium | reverse complement strand
TGGTAATCATTTCTTTGGATGAATACAATGCACTCAATGCGACCTATCACGAATTATCATCCAAGGCAAATGAGAGAAGATTGGATTCTGCCATTGAGAAATTAAGAACAGGCTCCTCATTTCAGAAAGACCTTTCTGAAGAATGAAGTATATATTTGTTGATGAGTCCTGGGAAGATTATTTATTTTGGCAGAAGACAGATAAGAAGATGCTGTCAAAAATAAATGATTTGTTGAAAGAGATTTCCCGCACACCATTTTCCGGCAAAGGAAAGCCTGAACCACTAAAGCATAAATACAAAGGTTTTTGGTCGCGCAGAATTGATGGCGAACACCGATTAATCTATCAGGTAAAAGAGAGTGAAATATTGATCGCTAAATGTAGATTTCATTACGACTAAAATAGATGGTAGTCAGTTATATAGATCCAGAATCCAACAAGAAGCGCATCAGAATAGCTGTTTCCCTTGTCTACTTTAGCATGGGGCTCTGTTTTTCCTCTTGGGCAAGCCGAATTCCTGAAATCAAATCGGCCTTGCACTTGAACGATGCCATGTTTGGAACCATCTTATTTGCATTGCCGGTCGGGCAATTCCTGATGATGCCTTTCTCCGGAAAACTTGTTACCAGATTTGGAAGTCACCAGGTATTGCCTTTTGCACTTCCGGCCTATACGCTTTGCCTTAGTTGTATTGGGCTGGTTACTGCAGGCTGGCAGCTAGCCATCGCGCTGCTGCTATTTGGAATCTTCGGCAATTTGTGCAACATCTCCATCAATACCCAGGGTGTAGCGGCCGAAAAATTGTATCAACGTTCCATCATGGCATCCTTTCATGGCGGATGGAGCCTCGCCGGATTTACGGGAGCATTGATTGGCATAGCCATGATTAACCTCCAAGTTCAACCATTCTGGCATTTTACCTCTATCATTCTAATCGTTTGGACGACCGTCTGGATCAATTATCCCTACCTGGATCGCACCAGGCACAGGGCTAAATCCGGCGAAGCCAAAAGGAAATTTTTTAGTCGGCCGGACAGTACGTTACTTCAGCTTGGCATCATCGGTTTTTGCAGCATGGCCAGTGAAGGCGCTATGTTCGACTGGAGTGGAATATACTTTAAAGATGTGGTACAGGCACCACCATCACTGGTCGTTCTTGGGTATACCTCCTTCATGGTAATGATGGCTTTGGGTCGTTTTTTAGCCGATCACTTTGTTGCCAAAATTGGCAGGAAAAGGCTTCTTCAGATATGCGGCACGATGATTTCGACAGGCTTGTTTACTGCTGTATTCTTTCCCTACCTGATAACATGCACCCTGGCGTTTATGTTGGTTGGTTTAGGGGTTTCGAGCATGGTTCCGACGGTGTACAGTGCTGCCGGGCGGCATACAAAAGTTCCGACCGGTATTGCCCTGGCAACGGTTTCGAGTGTTAGTTTTCTGGGTTTTTTGATGGGTCCGCCATTAATCGGATATATTTCCCAAGCCGCCGGTTTACGCTATTCCTTTGCTGTAATCGGGGTTTTCGGATTGGGTATTACCCTTCTCGTTTCCAGAATAAAAGCTTTGCAGCATTAAATAGGTATCAGGAAATCAATTCCATTTGTTGCGGAAGGCAACCTTATCGGGCAAGGAAAAAAAATTCTTTTACCTTTGCTTCTTCATCCAGTAAGACGCCAAATTTATTTATGACTCCTAACAATACCGTTGTAGTAACCGACCAGCTTGAGAGTGTCCTCGCTTTAAGCATGGCAGCTTTCCCGGAGGATAAGCTATTTCTTGTCGTTGACCAGAATAGTAATCGATTTTGCCTGCCTCTTTTGTGTGATACACCCGGCATTGAAAAATTCAAGAAAATAGTGATTCCTGCCGGTGAAGAGAATAAAACATTGTCGACAGCAGAACTTATCTGGCTTTTCTTGAGCCAAAATGGAGCCGACAGGAAATCATTAATCGTGAATCTGGGGGGAGGCATGGTCACCGATTTGGGCAGCTTCGCGGCTTCGACCTTTAAAAGGGGTGTTCAGTTTATCAATATTCCTACAACGCTGCTTGCTCAGGTTGATGCTTCTGTGGGAGGTAAAACGGGTTTTAATTTCAATGGACTAAAGAACGAGATAGGCGTGATCAATCAACCCATTCAGGTTATTATTGACACACGTTTTCTAAATACCCTCGATCATGCAAACTTCATTTCTGGGTATGCGGAGATGATCAAACACGGGTTGATTCATTCGCAGGATCATTTGGCAGAACTACGGAAGTTTGACCTTCAAAAACCTGATTTCCTGGTTTTGAAGCAAATGATTTCGCATTCTGTGCTGATCAAAAATTATTTTGTGGAAAAAGACCCGCAGGAAAAAGGCATTCGGAAGGCCCTCAATTTTGGCCATACCATTGGTCATGCATTTGAAAGTCTTTCGCTGACTCAGGAGAAGCCGCTTCTCCATGGTCATGCTGTGGCTTTTGGCATGATCGCAGAGCTTTATCTCTCGCATATGATTTGTGGGTTTCCTGATGGAAATATGCATCATTTGTCAAAATGGCTGATATCCGTTTACGGCAACTACCGGATTACACCAGATGTTTATGAAACTTTGTATGAGTATATGGGACACGACAAGAAGAATGAAGGCAAGCGGATCAATTTCACCCTGCTTTGCTCGGCCGGAGAGGTGCAAATCAACAAAAATTGCGAGAAGAGTCAGATCTTTGAGGCGCTCGATTATTTCAGGGAATTAAACAACTAGTGAGCCATGAATATCATTCTGACCAAACCAAATTTAGCTGTCGTTGGGGAGATTACCTTGCCTTCTTCCAAAAGTATTAGCAACCGGGTTTTGATCATCAACGTATTGAGTTATTCGTCTTTTCCGGTAAAGAACATATCTGATTGTGATGACTCTCTGGTAATGAACCGCGTTCTCGAATCGAATTCAAACCGGTTTGACATTGGTCATGCAGGAACCGCCATGAGATTTCTTACGGCCTATCTTTCTAAGATTGTGGGCGAATGGCACCTGACCGGATCTGAAAGGATGCAGCAACGTCCTATTAAGATATTGGTGGATGCCCTCAGAAAACTCGGTGCCCAGATTGAATATACCGGTGCTGAAGGATTTCCTCCTTTGAAAATTACCGGAACTGCACTCAAAGGTGGATTACTGGAATTGGACGGCAGTATCAGCAGCCAGTATATTTCGGCCTTGCTGATGATTGCCCCGACTGTTCAGGGCGGTTTGACACTTAGGCTATTGAACAGGATTACCTCCCGTTCATACATCGAAATGACGCTGCAATTGATGAAGACTTTTGGCATTAAATACCAGTGGAATGGGAATGAAATACATATTGCTCCACAAAGTTACAAGCCAATTCCTTATACCGTTGAGGCAGATTGGTCGGGCGCATCATACTGGTATGCCATGGCAGCACTTTCCGATTCGTGCGATTTATATCTTAAAGGGCTCTTTATAAAAAGTCTTCAAGGAGATGCAATTCAATCTGAATGGTTTGAAACCTATTTCGGGATACGATCCAGGCAGGAAGGTGATTCAGTTAGGCTTACCAGGAATAAGCCGGTTGAATTGAAGAAGCTCAGCTTGAATTTTATCGAAAACCCCGATATTGCCCAAACGTTTGTGGTATTGGCCATTGGGAAAAAGCTGCCATTTCATTTTAGCGGACTGAAAACCCTTAAAATCAAGGAGACAGACCGCATTGCTGCATTGAAAAACGAGTGCGCCAAATTGGGGGCGATCCTGACAGAACCTGCCGAAGGTGAACTGGCCTGGGATGGAAAAATAGAGGCTTCAATCCTCCCTGAAAAACTTACAGTCGCCACATACGATGATCACCGGATGGCCATGGCTTTTGCCCCGGCGGCCATGTTCAGTAGTAGTGTTGAAATAGAAGATGCCATGGTGGTGACCAAATCATACCCATCATTTTACGAGGATCTTCGCAAGGTTGGATTTGCAGCAGAGGAGGTTACTCTTTAATTACTTCAATGGTCATCCTTATATTTTCCAGTGGACGGTCGCCTTTCCCGGTAGGCTGGGCAGCAATAGAATCAATCACGGCAAGGCCTTCCAAAACTTCACCAAAAACAGTGTAGGCACCATCCAGGTGGGGAATTCCGCCAAGTGTGGTATAAGTTTCAATTTGTTGTTTGGTAAGCCTGACAGGGTTTTGGTCGAAGTGCCGGGTTGCATTTTGCTTTATCTTTTCCAATAATTTGTCATAACCTTCCTTGTTTCTGGCCATCTGGAACAGCATAAGTGTATCGATTTTATCCGATTTCATTTTCAGGAAAAGAGACTCCGAAGCCCTGCTGTTCAAATTCTGCTCGATGGATGGAACATCATCCAGTTTATATACTTTCCCCTGGGCCAGATAAAATTGTGTGGCAGATGAGCGTCTCTCCGGGTTTTCCTCATCTCCATTTCTGGCAGCTGCTATGACCCCTTTTTTGTGGATAATTCCTGGGATGATTTCCGCCGGCACAGTGTAATTCAAATCTCCATCGCCGAGGTGCTGGTCTTGGGAGGCATGTTTGGAATTCGGGTCACCACCCTGCACCATAAAACTCTTGATCACCCGGTGAAAAATCAGGCTGTCAAAGACTCTCTCTTTGGTAAGCTTCATGAAGTTGTCGCGATGCAACGGCGTTTGATTATAAAGCACCACTTTCATATCTCCATACTTCGTCTTTATCAGGACCATTGGCCCTTCCGGTGCGGGTTTATTTTGAGAGAAAGAGCAGGAAGAGATGGATATCACCACTGCAATCACAAATGATTTTATCAGTATTTGTTTCATAAAGGCTCTTTTGATGTTACAATGATTCAAAGATAAGAAAGCTCAAATCATTATTTTAGCCCTTCATCCCTTTTTTTTTTAATTTTGCCGACAGACCCTCTCAAGAAATGACCATGGAAACTTTGACGCTGTACAACACCCTGACCCGCAAAAAAGAGCTTTTTGTTCCTATTCACAAGGACCATGTCGGGATGTATGTCTGCGGACCAACCGTATACGGCCATGCGCATCTGGGCCATGCCCGTCCTGCCATCACATTTGATTTGCTTTTTCGATATTTGCTGCACATCGGTTACAAGGTTAGATACGTTAGAAATATTACCGATGTAGGTCACCTTGTTAACGATGCGGATGAAGGTGAAGACAAAGTTGCCAAAAAGGCCAAAGTGGAGAAGCTGGAACCAATGGAAATCGTGCAGATTTACACCAACAGTTACCGCAAGAACATGGGGCAGCTCAACGTGCTTCCTCCCAGTATTGAGCCGACCGCTTCCGGGCATATAATTGAGCAGATTGAGGCAGTGAAAAGGATGGTCGACTCAGGCTTTGCTTACGAAGTCAATGGGTCAGTCTATTTTGATGTTGAGGCTTATGCCAAAAAATATCCGTACGGAATTCTTTCCGGAAGGAAAATCGAGGATCTCTATACCAATACCAGAGACCTGGATGGTCAGAATGAAAAGAAATCGGGTCTTGATTTTGCTTTGTGGAAAAATGCACTTCCCGAGCACATCATGCGCTGGCCTTCTCCATGGGGTTCCGGTTTCCCCGGATGGCACACCGAATGTACTGCCATGAGTACGAAATATTTGGGTGAGACATTCGATATTCATGGTGGCGGACTGGATCTGCTTTTCCCCCACCACGAAGCTGAAGTGGCGCAGGGAATGGCGTGCTTTGGACATAAAACAGTCAATTATTGGATCCACAACAACATGATCACCATCAATGGTCAGAAAATGGGTAAATCACTGGGCAATTTTATTCAGCTGGACGAATTTTTCACCGGCAACCATGCCCTGCTTGAAAAGGCTTACAATCCAATGACCATCCGTTTTTTCATGCTGCAGGCTCATTATCGCAGTCCGCTGGATTTCTCCAACGAGGCTCTCCAGGCGGCGGAAAAGGGATTGGAAAGATTGAAGAATGCCATGGCTTTGCTGGAAAATCTGAAAACAGCCAATGTTTCAACACTTGATGTTGCCAAATTGAAGACCGATTGCTACGAGGCATTGAACGATGACCTGAACAGTCCTATACTGATTGCACACCTCTTTGACGGAGCAAAAATGATCAACTCTGTCAACGATGGAAACATGACCATCACCCAGGAGGATCTTAAAAATCTTCAGCAGCTTTATTCCCAATTGGTGTACGAGGTTCTTGGATTACAGCCATCCGGCGATAGCCAGGACAATGGGAACAGCGAGCTTCTTGGACAGGTCGTAGAGCTTTTGCTCACCTTGAGGCAGGAGGCCAAGGCGAAAAAAGAGTGGGCCACTTCAGATCAGATTCGAGACCGTCTCACCGCATTGGGTTTTGAAATCAAAGACACCAAAGAGGGTGCGGACTGGAAAATTAAGAATTGAACGGAATTATCTGTTTTTTAAGTGATTTTTCTCCCTTTTCACATAAGTTGTGTGCAGCAATTCGTGAGACAAATGTCCGAGTGGATGACCAAGAAATTCCTTGTACAAGGTTTGAATGTCCTCGTTCAGATGTGATTTGCGCAAAGACTTGCCTTCATCTTCACGGTAGATAGCCTCGAGCCTCTTCATCCGAACCTTGTTGTCGACAGGTCTCGGCTGACCACCGCCACTTATACAGCCACCAGGACAACCCATTATTTCAATGAAGTGATAAGGGCTTTTGCCCAGCCGGATTTCTTCCATCAGTTTCGAGGCACCCCTTAAACCGCTTGTAACGGCCACTTTAACAGTTACTCCATTCAAAAAAGCATAAGGTTCGAGTGCGTTTTCAATTTGTAAATCGGCCGTTTTTATCTGTTTCAATCCGACCAAAGGTTCAACATGTAGCTCCTTCATAGGAAGCTCACGACCAGTTATCAATTCATATACGGTACGAATGGCAGCTTCCATAACGCCTCCGGTGGTTCCAAAAATATCTGCTGCGCCTGAGG
Source organism: uncultured Bacteroidia bacterium (assembly GCA_903881215.1). GTDB lineage: Bacteria > Bacteroidota > Bacteroidia > Bacteroidales > Prolixibacteraceae > CAINVV01. The sequence continues at coordinate 5,041 of CAIRSO010000251.1, read as the reverse complement.
ATAAGCCCAGGGGAGAATCAAATTCTGCATCGGGCAACTCTGTAAATTCAATGCCTGCATCCTTGATCATTCTGGCCAGTTCGCGGGTAGTCAACACGGCATCTACGTCACGATGACCGTTGCTCTCCATTTCAGGTCTGCTGATTTCAAATTTTTTGGCGGTGCATGGCATGACAGATACGACAAAAATATCTTTAGGCTCCACTTTGATTTTTTCAGCAAAATATGTTTTGACCAATGCTCCCAGCATCATGTGAGGAGATTTGCAGCTGGAGAGGTGACCTAATTGTTCAGGGTATTGATGCTCCACATATTTGATCCAGCCCGGACTGCAACTTGTAATCATTGGCAGCACAGCACCTTCCGAAGTATTAAAATGATCGTTGACCCTTTTAAGGAATTCTGATCCTTCCTCCATGATGGTCAGGTCAGCCGCAAAATTCGTGTCAAAGACGTAGTCAAAACCCAATTCATGCAAAGAAGAGGCCATTTTCCCGGTGACAAGGGTTCCAGGAGGATATCCAAATTTTTCGCCAAGGGCTGCTCGTACAGCAGGGGCCGTCTGGACGACAACGGTTTTCGATTCATCCTGCAAAGCCTCCCATACGATTTGGGTGGAGTCTTTCTCCTTTAATGCGCCGACAGGGCAGACAACGATGCACTGTCCGCAATTGGTACAGATGGAATGGCCAAGGGATTCATCTTCCGAAGGTCCGATAAATGTGGCAAATCCACGGTGGTGGGCATTCATGACTCCAATACCTTGAATATCGTTGCAGACAGTCACGCATCTGCGGCACAAAATGCATTTGGAACTGTCTCGTACAATCGATGGACTCGTACTGTCGATGACATCCTTGGATCTAACCCCTTCGAACCTGAATTCGCTAATTTGGATCTGTTCTCCAAGATCTTGCAGCTCGCAGTTTTGATTTCGGTGGCAGCCCAGACAATCTTTGGGATGGTCAGACAAAATCAGCTCATAGAGGACTTTCCTGACCTTACGGACTTTGGCAGTATTGGTTTTAACGACCATTCCCTCCTTGACTTCAGAAACGCATGAAGCCATTAGGTTACGGGCACCTTCTACCTCGACAACGCAGATTCGGCAAGAGCCTATCTGATGGACATTTTCCAGGTAACAAAAATGGGGAATGAGTATGTTGTTTTGCTTGGCTGCTTCGAAAATAGTCGTTCCCTCTTCAGCCTGAACATTTTTATTATTGATGGTAAGTGTAACAAGAGACATATCGTGAATTTTATCGGGTTAGTGTTTTGAACATTGCAGACAACGCATGGCTTCGGCGATGGCGTTGAGTTTGTGAAATCCCTGAGCTACCTCGTCAAAGCTGGTACGTCGCTTGTCATCGTCGAGATACCTCATCGGAAATCTTTCGTGTTCAATTGTATTGGCCTCATCCGGATGCAATTTCGGGATGTCAATAGGTTCGCCGGAGTTGAGAATTCCCTTGCCGCCCAAAAATTTATCGATGGATCGGGCGGCTACTTTCCCATCGGCAATGGCAGTGATCACCACATCAGAACCTCGTGCCACATCACCACCGGCATAAACTCCTTTTTGAGTGGTCATCTGTGTGGAACTGTCAACAACAAAGGTTCCCCATTCGGTGAGTTCGATATCTTTCTTTGTCACAAACGGAAGATCAGAGTATTGACTTACTGCAGGGATAGCCATATCAATGTTCAGCGTAAACAGCGAGTCCGGTTGTTTGACGGGAATTCTGCGTCCGTCTTTCCCAAATTCTCCGGGTTCCATTTTCATGCACTCAATCTGTTTTACAGCTCCATTGCCCAGAAAACGAACAGGAGCAACCAATTCATGAAGGATGATCCCTTCATCCAGTGCATCTTGTACTTCCCTTCTATCAGCAGGCATTTCATCACGGGTTCTGCGGTAAAGAATATGAACTTTTTCAGCACCAAGGCGCAAAGCAGATCTGGCGGCATCAAGAGCGGTATTTCCTCCTCCAATCACTGCAACAACACCTTTGACGATCACTTTTTTATTGAGATTGATGTCTTTCAGAAAATCCAGACCATGGTAAATGCCCTCTTTTTCCTCTCCTTCGATACCGATTTTATGAGACAATTGTGTACCGGTCGCTATATAAATGGCACCATATTTGGCTTTCAGGTCAGCGAATGTGATGTGTTCACCGACTTTAGTGTTATAAATGATGTTTATCCCGGATTGGATAATCGAGTCGATCTCTTTTTTGAGCACATCTTTAGGTTGTCTGTATTCCGGAATTCCATAGGCCAGTATTCCTCCGGCAACCCCTTTCTCCTCATAAATATCAACAGTATAACCTAACCGTGAAAGGTAATATCCGCAGGTAAGCCCGGAAGGTCCGGCACCGATAATGCCAACAGATTTGCCATTCTTCTGAAACATCATGCTCATGTAAGGCTCATCGGAATTGAGGACATAATCGGCTGCATATCGTTTCAAATCTGCAATGGCGATCGATTCATCAAGTGATGCACGCCTGCATTTACTCTCGCACGGATGCGTGCAAACCCTTCCACAGATGGAGGGGAAAGGGTTGTCCTGCCGGATCAGGTTATAGGCATCTTTAACTCTTCCGGCGGCAATTAATGCAATGTATCCTGGTACGTTGACGCCCGCCGGACAAGCATTCTGACATGGGGAGATGAACAGTTCGCTGCAGACACCTGAGCGGCAATATTTTTTCTGAATGTGTTCATCGTATTCATGTTTGAAATATTTGATGGTACTCAGGACCGGATTGGCTGCTGTCTGACCGAGTCCGCAGATAGCCGATTCTTTGATGGATGTTCCCAGTTCGATCAATTTTTCAACATCTCCTTCTACTCCTTTCCCTACCGTGATGCGCTCGAGGATCTCAAGCATTCTTTTGGTTCCAAGGCGACAAGGGGTACATTTCCCACACGACTCTTCCTGAACAAAATCCATGAAAAAACGTGCCATGTCCACCATGCAGGTATCCTCGTCTGCACTGATCAATCCACCTGAACCCATGATGGCTCCATGTTTAATGAGTGAATCGTAATCGATCGGAGTGTTCAGATGTTGGGCTGTCAGGCATCCGCCGGAAGGTCCTCCGGTTTGGGCTACTTTAAAAATTTTGTTTTTTGGGATGCCTCCACCGATGTCAAAAAGAATTTTTCCAAGGGATATTCCCATTGGCACCTCTATCAGGCCTTTCATCTTAATGTCGCCTGCAAGGGCAAACACTTTGGTTCCTTTACTTTTCTCTGTCCCGATCGAAGAAAACCATTCTGATCCTTTCAGTAGGATGGGGGCGATGCTCCCGAATGTTTCGACATTGTTGATTACAGTAGGCTTGCCATAAAGTCCGCATTGAACCGGGAAAGGTGGTTTCTGAGTTGGTTCTCCTCTTCGGCCTTCGACCGAAGCCATAAGAGCCGTTTCCTCACCGCACACAAAAGCACCTGCCCCAATTCTGATTTCTATGTCAAAGTCAAATCCAGAGCCTAGAATATTATTTCCTAATAGGCCACTCGCCTGGGCTGATTTGATGGCAATTGTAAGACGTTCAATAGCGATAGGATACTCGGCGCGGATATAAACCACTCCCTGATTTGCACCAATGGCATAACCGCCTATCAGCATCCCTTCGATCACCGAATGGGCATCTCCTTCCAACAGACTACGGTCCATAAATGCACCCGGATCGCCTTCGTCTGCATTGCAGATAATATATTTCTGGTCGCTGATTTCTTTGGAGGCCATCTCCCATTTAAGTCCGGTTGGAAAACCACCACCTCCGCGACCACGCATTCCTGATTTTTTAATCTCATCAACAACTGCCTCAGGTGTCATGGACGTTACAGCCTTGCACAATGCAAAATAACCATCTTTGGCAATGTATTCCTCAATCGATGCAAAATCAATGGTTCCGCAATTTCGCAAAACAATTTTGTTCTGGTGTTTGAAGAAATTGATTTCCTGCATGTTGGGAAGCTCCTTGCCTGTTTCAGGGTCCTTGTAACAGTATTTGGTGGCAATCTTTCCCTTCCTGATATGCTCCTTAACGATATGTGGCATATCTGACGGTTTCAGATTACAATAGAGAATATTTCCGGGATTGATGATTAGAGTTGGTCCCAATGAACAGGCACCCATGCATCCTGTCAGGTTTATTTTGACCTTTTGGGTTAGCTTCTCATGCTCCAAAGCCTTTACAAAAGAGTCTTTCACTTCGCGGCAGTCGGACGACAGGCAGCCTGCGGCATAGCAAACATGAGCGATATATTGGTATTGTGCCTCCTGATTCTGAAATGATTTTTTTAGCTTATTCAGATCTTTAAGAGATTTGATTATCATGATTTTAAGGAATTTGGTTGTATGAATACTGCGAAGAAGAGATAAAAACTATTACTTCAGCATACCCAGGATCCTATGTAATTTGTTGGGATTTACCTGTTTGTACACTTTTTCATTGATGGTCATAGCGGGTGCTAAACCACATGCACCAATGCAACGCATTACCTGGAGCGAGAAGACCTTATCCTCCGTTGTTTCGCCGACATCAATTGAAAGTACCTCCTTCAATTTATTAACCACCTCTTTCCCTCCTCTGACATAGCAAGCTGTTCCCAGACAGATGCTTACTGTATATTTCCCTTTGGGTTTTGTCGAAAAGAAAGAGTAAAAAGTTAGAACACTGTTAACTTTGGAATTGGGGATATCCATCCTTTCAGCTATAAACGATTGAACATCTGGTGATAAGTAACCAAATATTGCCTGACCCATATGCAAAATTTGAATCAGGTTGCTCTCTTTGTGATCATAATCCGCCATTACCTGATCAAGTAATTTGAACTTGTCAGCTTCAGTCATCGAATGGACACTGCAAATTTCTTCATGCGTAATCATAAGCTTCACGAGTTTTAGTTGGATGAACAAATCAGGAGAAAGGGTTTCCTGGATGGGAAATTCTTACCTGAAATGGCATTATCCTCCAAAACTAGGGAAATATTATCTTAACATTGGCTGACAAATGTTAGGATA
>CAIRSO010000250.1 GCA_903881215.1 uncultured Bacteroidia bacterium | reverse complement strand
TATTAAAAAGATAATTTTGCAACATTTCAAACTTTACAAACATTTCAAACTTTACAAACATTTCAAACATTTCAAACAATTATAACATTATAAACTCTTCAAACTTATATTATGGCTACAGTTAATCTCTCTGACCATGTGTCTCATGAAGTTCCGAATGCAAATGGCATGAAATTCGGAATTGTTTATGCTGAATGGAATCCTCAAGTAACAATTGCATTAAAGAACGGAGCTGTTGATACATTGATAAAATTTGGTGCTTTACGGGAGGATATTTTCGTTGCAGAAGTTCCGGGTACTTTTGAGCTAACATTGGGCGGACAATTGATGGCCGAAGGGACTGATGTTGATGCGGTTATTTTGCTTGGCTGTGTAATTCAAGGAGAAACACGTCATTTCGATTTTATCTGCCAGGGAGTTACATATGGGACCACTAAACTAAATCTCGAATATGGTATACCGTTCATTTTCGGCGTTTTGACAACTGATAACCAACAGCAAGCACTTGATCGGGCCGGAGGCCGTTTGGGAAATAAGGGCGATGAAGCAGCTTATACTGCTATTAAAATGGTGGCTTTGAGCAGAAGATTGTTACCGGATCAAGATAAGATATAAAAGAGAAAGGCTCCATTTTGGAGCCTTTCTCTTTTATATCTTATCTTCTTTTTTTGTCGGTCAATGCTTTTTGTTTGGACATATCTTCAAGTTTCGTCTGAAACTTTGATTTCGTTACCGGAATCTTTTGTTTGGCTTTGATCTGAGCATGGATTTTATCCTCATCAATGAGTACTTTGAAAATATACATTTGAACAAAAGTCAACACAAGGGATAAGAAGTAATACAAACTCAACCCAGCAGCATAACTGTTGAAAATAAAAAGGAACATAACCGGCATGAGGTACATCATGGTTTTCATTCCAGGCATCTGTTGTGTTCCGGCTCCCGTCATTTCGTTGTTGTATTTTACATAAAGAATATTGGTTACAGTCATCAATAAGCAAAACAAACTCACGTGGTTGCCATAAAAAGGAATGGTAAATGGTAGTGTGGCAATGGAATCAAAAGAAGACAAGTCTGTTGCCCACAAAAAGCTTTGCTGACGAAGTTCAATTGAGATTGGAAAGAAATAAAACATGGCAATCAAAATCGGCATCTGAAGCACCATAGGCAAACAACCACCCATGGGGTTAACTCCGGCTTTCTTGTAAAACGCCATGACAGCCTGTTGCGATTCTAATTTCTTGTCATCGCCGAATTTTTTCTGTATCTCCTCAATCTCAGGTTTCAAAAGCTTCATCTTCGCTTGAGAAATATAGGATTTGTAGGTGAAGATCAAGGTAAGCAACTTGATATAAATCGTAAGTAATAAGATTATCAATCCAAAATTGCCAATATATCGGTGCAGGAAATCAAATGCAGGAATAACGATGTATATATTCACCCATCCAATAATGGTCCATCCCAACGCAAGCTGTTCTTCCATTCCAAGGTCATACTGTTTTAGCGTATTGTATTGGTTTGGACCAAAATAAAACTTGGCAGGGAAACTCTCGCTCCCTTTAACATCCAGAGGGATAGTCATATCTGCTGACATACCAGCGACATAAGAAGAGTCAAGATCTTTTTTTACAGTGGCAATTTGGGCATTTTGAAAGGCTTGGTCCGCTATTAAAACAGAAGAGAAAAACTGTTGCTTAAATCCGACCCACTTCACCTTTGTTGAAAGAGATTTGGAGGCAGATTTTGTTAAATCAAGCTTATCAACAACGTCTTTATCAAACTTGTAAAAAATGGTAGATTGGTTATTTTCTCCGAAATTTGACATTTTCTCCTGTCTTGGCATATTGATGCTCCAAAGAAAATTAACATATTCGGAGTTGGCACCCGCTACTTTCTTTAACCCTGATGTTTTAATATCAAAACCCAACAAATATGAGTTGTTACTTATCGTATAGGCATATTCGATGAAAACATTATTGCCTGCATCCAAACGCATGGAAACAGATTTGGAATCACCTGGATTGTCTTTGTTATACTTTTCCCGACCCTCTTTTCCTTTTGGAATTTTTGAGCTATTGAGAGCTATAAGACTTTCTGAAACAGATGGTTGAAAGAAAAAATGATCTGTTTGAATACTCTTATTCTGAGCGAAAAAGTTCAAACCGAAGCGATTTTCTTCACCTTCAAAAAGTATCAATGGCTTGCCATCGAATCTTTTGTAATTCTTAAGTTCGACAGAATAAATTTTACCTCCTTTGTTCGTGAGGACTACTTTCATCAAATTGTTCTCGAGAGTTACAAATTTCTCAACTCCATTTGCAGCAACAGCAAATACACCATATAAATTAGTTAATTCATTTTGTGCACCGGCTGAATCGGTTTTCAAAGATGATGGTTGAAGAGATGATGGTTCAATCTGTTTGGCGGTATCTTTGGCTCTAACATTTTCGACCATTGAAATAGAATCATTTTTCAACCTGAGAGCTTCCAACTCTTTTTCTGAAGGTTTATTGAAATAGCTGGCAGCAAACAGAATAATAAATATTATAACCAGTCCCGTAATGGTATTCTTATCCATAAATTAAATTGTGATTTTTTGAGAATTGACGATAACTGCTTTGATAAAAGCGATAAAAAGTGGATGTGGCTGGAGTACTGTACTGCTGTATTCCGGATGAAATTGCACTCCAACAAACCAAGGGTGATTAGGTATCTCAACGACTTCAACAAGGTTGGTATCCGGATTGAAGCCTGTTGCTTTCATTCCTGCTTTTTCGAAGTCTGACAAGTATAGATTGTTAAACTCATAACGGTGACGGTGCCGTTCGGTAATTTTAGTTCTGCCATAAGCCTTAAAAGAGTTTGAGTCTTTTTTCAGGTTACAGGCATATGATCCCAGACGCATAGTGCCTCCCTTGTCAACAATACCTTTTTGTTCGTCCATTAAATCTATTACAGGAAATTCAGTCAGCTGGTTCATTTCAGTAGAGTCGGCACATTTCATTTTTAGAACATTCCTGGCAAATTCAATTACAGCGATTTGCATTCCCAGACATATCCCGAAAAACGGAATCTTCAATTCCCTTGCAAATTTTGCAGCGATAATTTTTCCTTCTATCCCTCTATGGCCAAATCCAGGAGCGATCAAAATACCTTGACAACCATTTAATCTCTTCTCAATGTTTTCTTCATTGATTTTTTCGGAATGAATCCATTCTACCTTCACTCGGCATTCGTTGGTTGCTCCGGCATGAATAAGTGCCTCTGCTATAGATTTATATGCATCACGCAACTCAACATATTTGCCAATGAGAGCAATTTTTACCTCTATTTTGGGATTTTTATAGCGAAATAAAAACTCGTTCCAATTTTTAAGATCCGGCTCATTACCTAACGGAAGACCAAGCTTTTTCAGTACAATTATATCAAGCTTTTCTTCCTTCATCCTGATAGGAACCTCATAAATGGTTGATACATCTATAGATTCTATCACAGCTTCCTTGCTAACATTGCAAAACAATGCCACTTTTCCTTTCAGATCAGGAGTCAGTTGATGTTCTGTTCTAAGCACCAATACATCAGGTTGCACCCCGTTCTCCAAAAGCTGCTTTACTGAATGCTGGGTGGGTTTCGTTTTCAACTCACCGGAAGCAGATAAATAGGGAACCAGTGTCAGGTGAATAATCAATGCGTCTGTTCCCATCTCCCATTTCATCTGACGAACTGCTTCAATGTACGGCAAAGATTCAATGTCGCCGACTGTTCCACCAATTTCAGAGATTACAACATCATATTTTTTCTTGGAGCCCAGGTATTTTATATAGCGCTTGATTTCATCTGTAATGTGCGGAATGATCTGGACCGTTTTGCCCAAATAATCGCCTCTTCGTTCCTTGTTGATGACCGACTGGTAAATCCGTCCGGTTGTGACATTGTTCGCCTGTGAAGTTGGCGAGTTTAAGAAACGCTCATAATGACCAAGATCAAGATCTGTCTCGGCACCATCTTCAGTAACAAAGCACTCACCATGCTCATAAGGATTTAGAGTGCCCGGATCAACGTTGATATAAGGATCAAGTTTTTGAATGGTAACCTTGTATCCCCTGGCCTGAAGCAGCTTTGCAAGTGAGGATGCAATAATGCCTTTTCCAAGGGAAGAGGCAACTCCTCCGGTTACGAAAATGTACTTAGTAGTTGACAAAACTTTCCTGATTTAATGTGTTTTCAACGGATGCAAAGTAAAGAATAAAAAACGTAAAGGCAGAATTCACTGACAAAAATGTCGGACCAATTCTAAATCAAAGACCCGCTCCGATGAGGGAACGGGTCCTGTAAAGCTGTTTATAACTAGTTGACCTCTTCTTGTTCATCGATGATTTTCACCTTCGACTTTAGTTGATCAATCTGTGTTTTTATTTTATCAATCTGATCATTTACTCCTTTTATCAAAGATTGTGCACCTTCGGAAGTTCCAAAGAAGCCAACATTGTTAGCAAGGGTCGTTATGTCACTTTCCAACTGCCTCAAACGAACAGCATAACGATCCCTTTCCATGTTAATCTTTGACCATCCCCGCGGCAAAGATGCAAGATGCTCAATCTTGGATTTAAACTTTATCAAGTTTAAATCAGAATCATCCATCTTTATTTTATTGAACTGGTTATCAATAGCATCATGATATTTATTCTGCAATTCCTCCTTTTTTCTGAAAGGAACATGTCCAATTTCAGCCCACCGGTCCTGGAAAGATTTCAGTGCTGAAAGATCATCTTTTACAATGCTCGTAAGCTTGAATTCTTCTATTTCAGAAATTAATTGTTTTTTCAATTTCAGGTTCTCATCCTGATCGCCTGTAACACCTGAAAAATGAGTTTGCTTTTTGTTAAAAAACTCATCACAGGCCGTACGGAAACGCTTCCAAATAAGCTCAGATTGCTTTCTGGGTACTGGTCCGATGTCCTTCCATTTCTTCTGAAGTGTAATCAGACGATCAGTTGTTGCTTTCCATTCATCGCTATCTTTCAATTTTTCAGCTTGTTCGCAAATATCAACTTTCAATGCATAATTTTGCAGTAAATGTTCTTTGCTCTTATTCCAGAAATTGCGCTTATTTTGAAAGAAGGTATCATTGGCAGCTCTAAAACGATCCCATATTTTGCTGTTCTCTTTTCTTGGACCAAAACCTGTCTTCTTCCACTCTTCCTGAAGTACAATAACCTTTTCTGTGACATCGTTCCATTCGCGTGGATTATCTGATACAAAAACTGACAGCCCTTCTGCCATTTCACAAAGTTCAATCTTCCGTTGAAGTTGTTCCTTTTGAACTGAGCGCTCTATCTCAAAATGTTGCTGATATCGTTTGTTGATGACTGAAGTGGCAGTTTTAAAGCGATCCCATAGTTCCTGTTTGTGATCTCTTGGTACCGGTCCGATCTCACGCCAGGATTCATGCAGCTTCTGCAATTCCTTGAACGTGGCGAGGGGCTCATCTGATTTTATGGAAAGCTCTTCGGCTTTGAGGCACAGAAGCTGCTTTTGATCCATGTTCCGTTTCAAATCGAGATCACGTAATTCGCGATCGATTTTTACAAAATCATAAAACCTTTCTACCTGATAGTGATAATTTTCCCAAAGATCTTTGACTTTCGTTTGGGGAACCTGACCAATTGCCTTGAATTTAATCTGTAATTCATTGAACAATTGAAAAGTATTGTTCAATGAGTTTTCACTGTTGACAAGGGTTTTTATTTCTTCAATGATCTCAGCTTTCTTTATATAGTTTTCTTCCTTAACAGCCTCTTGTTTCTTGTTGGATTCGTATCTCAAGTTCTTGTATTCCCTGAAGAGATCCTTTAATTCCTGTTCAAAGGAGTCAGAATCAGCCAGAAATAGCTCTTCTTCATGGCCTTCAGCAATAAAAGCTGCTTTTTGTTCTGTAATCTCATGATTTCTGATCTTATAAAAACAGGCTTTTATGGCGTCAGCATGAGGCTTTATGATATCGACATCCCCTTCTCCAATGATTTTCCTGAGGGTGTTAATCAAATTTAACTTATTGTAGGAGGAGTAATCGTGAATTGGCAGCCCATCAGCTGTTGGTTCATCATCGTGAAAAGGATCATCTTCTTCATCCAAAACTTCCAATTGAGGTTCAAGGATTGCTTCATTCAATTCAGCTTCCGAGTCATGTAAATTTACAACTGCAACAGGCTCTTCTACTTCTGCAGGAACTACAACTTCAGAAACTTGCTCGACAGAGACAATTTCCAGTTCTGGTTCTACTTCATTTTCAGCTGATTGTTCCTCAGTAATAACCTCATCTTTTAATTCCACATCATTGGAAGCAGTTGTTTCCGATGTAAGTACAGTCTCTGCATTCTTCAAGCCGGAAACAGATAACTGTTCGTTTTCCGTTGTAGATGCAGGATTCTCCAATTCTTTCGATTTCATATATTTATTTATTCTGCACGAAAATAGATATTTACCTGTTAAAGTCAACTGTTTCTGAAACATATTTTAAGTTTTTTTTGATGAAAGGCAACAAATAAGATGAAAAAGCCACGAGAATATTTTCGCTCCAACTAAAATCAATTGTACTGGTCTTTAATTTGACCATAACAAAGCATATGATAAACAAAAGGAAAATTGAATTATAAACAGATGAATCTGAGACATGCAGACTTTTTTTACCTTTGTCAAAAATCTGTTTTATGCGAATTGATATTCTTTCTGTTGTGCCCGAATTACTGGAAAGTCCTTTTAACCACTCAATATTGAAACGGGCCCAGGATAAAGGATTGGTCGAAATATTTATTCATAATATTCGTGATTGGGCAACAGACAAACACAAGCGCGTAGATGATTATGCCTTTAGCAAAGGAGCAGGAATGGTGATGATGGTGGAACCCATTGACAGGGCTATCTCTGAGCTAAAAGCACAACGCAATTACGACGAAATCATTTTTCTCACACCAGATGCGTCTAAATTCACTCAGCAAGATGCCAATCAATTATCCATGAAAGGCAATTTAATGATCTTGTGTGGTCATTACAAAGGTGTTGATCAAAGAGTTCGTGATTACCTGATTACCAGGGAATTTTCAATTGGCGATTATGTTCTGACAGGTGGTGAATTGGCTGCGGCAATCATTTCTGATGCAATTGTCCGGTTGTTGCCAGGAGTATTGTCGGATGAAACTTCAGCATTAACTGATTCATTTCAGGACGGATTACTCACTCCTCCCGTTTATACCCGCCCCGCTGAATATAAAGGATGGAAAGTACCCGAAATCCTTCTCTCCGGCAATGATCTGCTTATCGACGAATGGAAAATGGAGCAGGCGTTGGAAAGAACACGTCAGATTCGGCCTGATCTTCTTGTTCAGGATTGAGGAGATGGCTTTCCGCAAATTGATGCAAATGCGCAATATTGACAATTTTCTTCCACATTGGTTTGAACAAAAGGTATCATCGGATTGAATATCTCTTCCAGTAAGATTGTCAGCAAGGGTTCAAAATCTGCCTTTATAGTTTGATAATTAACCTCCAGATTTCCATTGTCTTTCATTAAAATCCTGGTCTGATCATGTTTAAAAATTGTTTTAAGCGCATATATTCCAGGAAAGATTGGTCCTGAATATTGGTGCATTTTGTCCCAAATACAACAGTAAATCAGGGTTTGAAAGACTGCCTTGTTTCTCTTTTTTGACTCTTTATCAAATAAATCTGCCAAAGAATTAAAATGATGATCCGTGGTCCCGGTTTTGTAGTCAATTATCTCTAAACTATCTGAAATTGAATCAATTCTATCAATTACACCGCCAACACGAACAGATTTCTCTCCCTGAAAAATAGCCATATTCGCACCTACTCTTTGCTCTAAACCCTCAATTTTGAAAGGTGTTTTTTTGGAATCTATTCGTAAAGTCTGAACAACCATCTTTTTAATTACTTCAAACACCAGTTTGTTTCGTCCGGCAATAACGGGATAGTCTGATGCTCCATGATATTTGAAAAAATGCGTACGGAAAGCCTCCATCAATGAATTTTCAATCAATTCATCATTCTCAATCAGGGATTGTATGACAAATTCATTGATAACCCCCTTTAAATGTGGCCTGTATATAGCCTCCATGACTGCATGAAACAGTGTTCCGAAAATTCTGGCATCCACCTCTTCAACGACCTCATCTTCCTCTTCAAAGCGAGCAATGTACTTGAAATAGTAACTTAACGGGCATTGAACATATTGTACCAGAGCTGTAGGCGACATGCTTTTGGCTGATTCAATAAAG